>JANXXZ010000150.1 GCA_025350385.1 Bacteroidales bacterium | reverse complement strand
TATCAATCTTAACTATAACAGAATCCGGGTTAAAATCGCCTGACAGTAAAAGTGCCATATTGTTGGGCGCATAACGTTCCTGGAAATATTGTTCCAACCTTTTCAGGGAGGGGTTTTTAAGATGTTCTATGGTGCCAATGGTTGTTTGCGTTCCATATGGATGTTTCTGAAAAAGGCCGGCATTCATTGCATCCCAAAGTTTGTCACCATCCCTGTCGAGGCTCATATTCTTTTCTTCATATACTGTTTCCAGTTCAGTGTGAAAAATCCGGAATACAGGATTCGAAAAGCGGTCGCTTTCGATAGTGAGCCAGTTATCCACCTCGTTCGCCGGGATGTCATTAATATATACCGTTTGTTCCGACCCGGTGAATGCATTGGTACCCTTGGCACCT
The DNA here is from genome assembly GCA_025350385.1 of Bacteroidales bacterium. Taxonomy (GTDB): domain Bacteria; phylum Bacteroidota; class Bacteroidia; order Bacteroidales; family UBA4417; genus UBA4417. Next base: position 12,496 of record JANXXZ010000150.1, on the reverse strand, counting down.
ATCACCGAGACGAGTTTATCATATTCATTAGCAATGGCATAGGAAGCAGCGGTTCCCGACACCCGGTCAATTTCCTTATAAATCTCTTTCCTTTTGAGTGTATCGGTCGTTTTCCGGTAGACTTCGAAAAAATCTTCAATCTGGCTGAGTAAAGGTGCTTCTTTGGCAAAGTCACTTGTGCCAAAATGGGTAGTGCCCTTAAACATCATGTGTTCCAGGTAATGGGAAAGGCCGGTGTTGTCTGACGGATCATTTTTACTGCCGGTGCGCACTGCAATAGCTGTCTGGATCCGCGGCGATTCGCTGTAAACAGTCAGGTACACCTTTAAACCATTGGAAAGGGTGTAGATCCGGGTATTCATCGGGTCGCCCGGCACTGATTCATACTTGTAGTTTTTCTGTGCCTGGGATAGCAGCGAAACTGCCAGGATTAATACGGCAAGGGTAAAAATCTTTTTCATGGGATACGGATAGGTTTAGATAACAGAATTAGTGCTTCAAACTTACAAAAAAAAAGATAGTACCATTAGAACAGGTGTCATCAGATTGAAAGCGACAGGAATTTATCAATAAATCAGAAATAAATCAGATTATTAAGATCTTCTGTCATGTTAAAAAATTGAATAGTCTAAAACTAGTAATATATTTATACTCTTTTTGGCGTAAACACAGGTTAAGACCAATCATCCTTACCATAAACGCTCTGAATTAATTTACTCATTTAAAGTCCATTTATTCTTAACATAATCAATCATGATTTCCAACTAATAATTTATCATGAAAAAAATAGTAATTCTGTTTACATATATAGTGGCATCTTTAAGCGCTTTCCCCCAGGCAAATGTATATCATAAGTTCCCAACAGCTGATGCTATCTGGCGAGAAAGTTCAGGAGGATATCAGAGCATGAATTGCCGTGATTATCAATATATTGTAATGGGTGATACCATGATAGGAAGTCTCGTTTACCACAAATTGCAACTATCCGGAGTTCAATATGCTGAAGATCAGTGGGGTAATTGTACGTCAACAATTGTAAGCTATTATAATTATTATGAGGGTGAATACAGGGAAGACATACTTGCAAAAAGAATCTACTTTCATTCTCAATACTATCCTTCCGATACACTTCTATATGATTTTAATTTAAATCTTGGTGATTCATTAAGCCCAAGTTTAACAAACAACCAGAGTTACTCTCAGAATATGGTAACATCAGTTGATTCCGTTCTGGTTGGTTATGAATATCGAAAGCGTTTTGGCATCTCCTCCGGTGCATCCGCTGATTACGTATATTTGATCGAGGGATTGGGAAGCACTTTCGGACTTTTCGGGTTTTTAGCACCTCCCTTTGAATTTGGAAGTTCACTGGTTTGTTTTAAACAAAACGGAATCACCCTTTACCCTGATACATCATCAACCTGCGACCTTTTAACCGGGATAAAGAATAAAAGAATTACGGATGAAGCATTTACCATTTTTCCGAATCCGTTCCACGAATCGTTTGAAATTCAAATCCCCCTTACTTCTGATAAAGTGGATTTTATACTCTATGATCTTCTTTCAAGGCCTATTTACACGACAAGTGAAATAAACAACAAAAGGATCAAAGTTTCACCTGTAAGCCCGGCTCCCGGGATTTATTATTACAGGTTAATGTCTGAAAATAATGTGATCGCTTCGGGGAAAATAATCTCACGATAGAAGAAACTAAAAAATCATTTCCCAAGACAATTATGCCAGAACCCAGCAAGAATCCTCATTCTTACATTCCTGCAATACTTCGAAAAATCTAAATTCCTACACCTGAATATTGGGCTAAAGCCCATAGAGTATTGGAAATCAATAGCCCCGACCTGAAGGTCGGGGCTATTGATTTATGGTAATCTATCTCATTTTGAATTTATGAACAATAAACCAGGTCATTTATCAGTATTCGTCCCAGCTTTTTATGACAATATCATCCATATCAAGTTTGCAGATCGCATAAAGGAAGGCGCTTGCAAGGCGTGCATTGGTGATAAGCGGGATATTATAATCGATAGCTGACCTGCGGATGGTATAATCGTTGGCAAGTTCAGTTTTTGAAAGGTTCTTCGGAATGTTGATTACCAGGTCAATTTTGCGTTCACGCAGGTAATCGAGCGTATTGGGTTTTGCATCTTCATCGGGCCAGTGGAGTGTGGTGGCCTGCATTCCATTCTCGGCCAGGTATTTTGTCGTGCCACGGGTAGCAAAAAGATTAAACCCTTTTTCAGTAAGCATGCGTGCCGACTGAAGCAATTCAACCTTTGAACGGGCATCGCCGGTCGAAAGCAGGATATTCTTTTTTGGAATCCTGTACCCAACTGATAGCATTGCTTTAAGCAGGGTTTCATAATAGTTTTCGCCGATGCAGCCTACCTCTCCTGTCGAGGCCATTTCGACTCCCAGCACCGGGTCAGCAGCCTGGAGGCGGGAGAATGAGAACTGTGAAGCCTTCACTCCTATGTAATCAAGGTCAAAAGCGCTTTTCTCCGGCTTTATTACTGGTATTCCCAGCATTATTTTAGTGGCCAGTTCAATGAAGTTCACCTTAATAACCTTGGAGACAAACGGGAATGATCGTGAAGCCCTGAGGTTGCACTCAATTACCTTGATATCATTATCCTTTGCAAGGAACTGCATATTAAACGGTCCGCTGATCATGAGCGCGTGGGCTATATCACGCGAAATTCTTTTGATACGCCGGGCGGTCTCAAAATACATCTTCTGTGCCGGGAAAACCATAGTGGCATCTCCAGAATGTACCCCGGCAAATTCGATATGCTCCGAGATGGCGTAGGCAATGATTTCACCTTTTTCGGCAACAGCATCGATTTCTATTTCCTTTGCATTCTGTATGAATTCTGAAACCACCACAGGGTATTCCTTTGATACTTTGGAGGCCAGTGTCAGGAAAAAATCAAGCTCCTGTCTATTGGAAACCACATTCATGGCTGCTCCCGATAACACATACGAAGGACGGATAAGCAATGGGAAACCAACTTCCTCCACGAATAGGTGGATCTCATCCAGGCTGGTCAGTTCTTTCCAGCGTGGCTGGTCAATTTCCAAGCTGTCGAGCAGGGAGGAGAATTTATGCCGGTTTTCGGCATTATCAATACTTTCGGGCGAGGTGCCCAGAATTGGAACGTGTTGTTCATGCAATCGCATGGCCAGGTTATTGGCAGTCTGCCCGCCGGTTGAAACTACCACCCCGAAAGGCTGCTCGATATCGATAATATCCATAGTACGCTCGAACGAAAGCTCATCAAAATAGAGTCGGTCGCACATATCATAATCCGTACTTACTGTTTCGGGATTAAAGTTAATCATCACACCTCGGTATCCTCCCTTGCGTGCGGTTAAGAGCGCATTGACCGAACACCAGTCGAATTCGACAGAACTTCCGATCCGATAAGCTCCTGAGCCTAGCACAATCACGGATCGGTTGTCCTTTTCGCATATTATATCACTCTCCGACCCATTATAGGTTAGATAGAGGTAATTGGTCCTGGCTGGATATTCGGCTGCCAGTGTATCAATCTGTTTCACGAAAGGAGTAATTCCCAGCTTTTTGCGATAGTGGCGTACTTCCAGCAGTTTGTTCTTCATGTTCCCATCGCCTTTCATAACAAAACGGGCTATCTGGAAATCGGAAAATCCTTTCTGCTTTGCCTTCAGAAGGGTTTCGGCATTCAATTCATCTAGCGAGGGAATTTTCTTCAGTTCCAGCATCATATCGAAAATCGTTTTCAATTTGACGAGGAACCAGTGGTCAATTTTTGTCAGTTCATGGATCTGTTCAATAGTATAACCAGCATTAAAAGCATGTGCAATACTGTAAATCCGCATATCGGTCGGTTCGGAAAGTGCTTTCGTGATGTCTTCAAATTCAATGTCGCTGTTCCCGACAAAACCATGAGTCCCCTGCCCTACCATGCGAAGACCTTTCTGTATGGCTTCCTCGAAGGTCCGGCCAATAGCCATTATTTCTCCAACGCTTTTCATGCTGGAACCAATTTCTTTCGAAACTCCCATGAATTTATTAAGGTCCCAGCGGGGAATTTTAACTACAATGTAGTCAAGTGCCGGTTCAAAGAAGGCGGTGGTAGTCTTGGTAACTGAATTTTTCAGTTCATGCAGGCCAAACCCTAATGCCAGTTTTGCAGCCACAAATGCCAGTGGATAGCCGGTTGCCTTGGAAGCCAGAGCGGAAGAGCGCGACAGGCGGGCATTCACCTCGATAACGCGGTAGTCTTCAGAATTCGGATCGAGAGCGTATTGTACATTGCATTCACCAACAATCCCCACCGAGCGCACTATCTGGATGGAAAGCCGGCGTAATTTGTGGTATTCGCTGTTAGTAAGCGTCTGCGAAGGAGCCACTACAATACTTTCGCCGGTATGAATTCCCAGCGGGTCAAAATTCTCCATATTGCATACGGTGATGCAGTTGTCGTAACAATCGCGCACCACCTCATATTCCACTTCTTTCCAGCCTTTGAGCGATTCTTCCACAAGGATCTGGTTTGAATAGGAAAAGGCTTTATCGGCCAGTTTGAGCAGTTCATCCCGGTTGTAACAGAATCCGGAACCTTGTCCGCCGAGGGTGTAAGCGGCACGAACAATAATCGGGAAACCAAGCTCATCCGAAGCCTTCAGGGCATCATCAATGGATGTTACGGCAATACTGCGGGGAGTATGGATGCTGATGCTGTGAAGTTTATTTGCAAAAAGCTCTCGGTCTTCCGTTTCCATGATGGCACTCACGGGAGTCCCCAGCACTTTGACATTGTATTTCTCCAGCACACCCGACTGAAAAAGTTCCACTCCGCAATTGAGGGCCGTCTGACCTCCGAAAGCAAGAAGGATTCCTTCGGGTTGCTCTTTCTGAATTACTTTTTCAACGAAAAAAGCAGTTACGGGCAGGAAATAGATTTTATCGGCAACACCCTCCGAAGTTTGAACTGTTGCAATATTCGGGTTAATCAGGATAGAATAAATACCTTCTTCGCGCAGGGCTTTCAATGCCTGTGAACCGCTGTAATCGAATTCACCTGCTTCGCCTATTTTAAGGGCACCGCTTCCTAATACCAGTACTTTTTTCATATTAAAACGATAGCTTTTATATCTATTTAAAACTACTTCTCTCACCAAGTCCCTATTTTTATTTGCATGGATTATAAGTGGTTATTCCTTCTTTCTCACCATTTCTAAAAACTCATCAAACAAATACTCACTATCCGTCGGCCCGCTGGAAGCTTCGGGGTGAAACTGAACCGAGAAAACCGGCCGCGATTTATGCCTGACCCCTTCATTGGTTCCATCGTTCAGGTTTGCAAAGAAAGGCTCCCAATCTACCCCGAGTGTTTTATTATCAATGGCAAAGCCATGGTTCTGTGAAGTAATGAGCGCTTTATTAGTGCCAACCTGGATCACCGGTTGATTGTGGCTGCGGTGGCCATATTTGAGTTTATAGGTATCGGAACCCGAAGCCAGGGCAATCAATTGGTTTCCAAGGCAAATCCCGAATATGGGAGTATCATCTTTTAAAGCTAATGATAGATTTTGAATGGTATCCTCACACATTTTTGGATTACCCGGGCCGTTTGAAATAAACAAGCCATCGTATTTCTCCTTGCTGAAATGATAATTCCATGGCACCCGCACCAAAGTAACATCCCGTTTCACGAAGTGGCGGATGATATTGAATTTTACCCCACAATCAATGAGAAGGATTCGGGTTTTACCAGCACCATAAGTAATCACCTCTTTGCAGCTAACCTGGTCAACAAGATTCTGCTGGTTGGGGTCAACGAAATCCACATCTATTCCTTCAAAGACTATTTTACCCAGCATTGCTCCTTTTTCACGGATAATCTTGGTAAGTGCCCTGGTATCGATCCCGTACAAACCGGGAATCCTGTTTCTTAAGAGCCATGAACTGAGGCTTTCGCTCGCGTTCCAGTGGCTGAATTCAAAGGAATAATCAGAAACGATAAGGCCGGTGACCTGTATCTTTTCTGATTCAAAATATTTGAGCATCCCGTTTTCTGTTTCCTGCTTCGGTACCCCGTAATTACCGATCAGCGGATAGGTTGCCACCAGTATCTGGCCTGCATAGGATGGGTCAGTAAGACTTTCTGGATAACCGGTCATTGAGGTATTGAAAACCACTTCACCGGCAACAGAATTCTCGAAACCAAACGATATGCCGGTGAAGACAGTCCCATCCTCAAGGACCAGGCATGCTTTGCGTTGTTCAGGCATTTCCGGGATTATTACAATAAATAAAACAGAGTTCGGCAGACACTTATTTAGCCCTGACCTGTTTCAGGCAGGAAAAGGGATTTGTAGCAGAAAACATCAACAGGTAGAACAAGAAAAATGAGAAAAAGGTAATTGTCGATGAAAAAAGATCCAGGCCTTCAGATGATTTTGATATTTTCCTTCGATTGCCCGGGCAACAATTTTGCATTTCTTCCTTACCTCATTTTATTTAATTATGACTTGACATTATGCAACATACCCGTTCAAGGGCAGGGTAGACTAATAAGGTGCAAAATTAAGTTAAATGGTTTTCAGTTCCCTGTTAAATTATCAGAAGACTGGAAATCAGTTATTCCCGATGATTTGTAATAGCTCATCCAGTTTAGGTGACAGGATGATTTCGGTGCGGCGGTTTTTGGCCCGTGCAACAGCAGTATTTGATGAATCCACCGGCAGGTATTCGCTTCGTCCTGCGGTTGTAAATCGTTTGGGATCTATTTTACTGTTTGCCAGCAATATCTTAACGATGGCAGTGGCACGCATAACACTCAGATCCCAGTTATCCTTCACCTGCCCGGTGCCGGTATAAAGAACATTATCCGTATGGCCTTCGATGAGGACATTGATATCCGGGTTTTTCATCAGAACCTTAGCCAGGTCCTTAAGAGCTGAAGATCCATCGGAACTGACTTCCCATTTGCCTGAAGCAAAAAGCAGTTTTTCATCCATCGAAACATATACCTTCCCGTTTTTCATGTGAACGGTGAGACCCTTTCCTTCAAATCCCAGCAGGGCATCAGCTACAGCCTTGCGCAACGCCTGGGTAATTGAATCTTGCTTGTGTAAGGCTCTTTTAAGATCAAGGAGATTCTTTGACTTGGTATCCAACTCGGCCTGCATAGCCTTCAATTTATCCTCGCGGGTAATCAGGTTGTCCTGCGCAGTTTTCAATTCAGCCATGATGCGTTCTGAATCTTGCATATTGCCTGAATTCTGGGCCTTGAGGAATTCGACCGTGCGATCCAGTTCCTGATAATCGGCCGCCAACACTCTTAACTTTGAAGCTAATTCGGTTGTGTCGGCTTTCATTTTGGCATTGTCCTTTTTCAATCGTTGATTCTCGGCGGTCAATTCATTCACATTGGTGGTGAGTTCATCCACCCTGGCTGAGAGGAGTTCGGTTTCGCTTTTACAGCGTGCTGAAAGGTCGTTATATTTTTTAGTGGAAACACAGGAGATCATGCTTGCCGAAAGCACAGTTAATACTACTATTACGAGGCTCTTCCTGATCATAGAACTGGTTGGTTTGATGAATAATTAATAGGTTCGGTAACAATTTCCCGGAAATACCGGTAGTTTTATTCAAAATCGATTTCGAGTAATACAGGGCAGTGATCGGAGTGTTTTGCAAGGGGAAGAATTGCGGCGCGCTGCATCCGGTTTTCAAGCGGATCGCTTACCATGTTGTAATCAATACGCCAGCCGAGGTTACGTTCACGTGCATTTACGCGGTAGCTCCACCAGGAGTAGTGATGTGGTTCTTTTACAAAATACCGGAAAGAATCAATGAAGCCGCTGTTCAGAAATTTGGTTACCCATTGACGTTCTTCGGGCAAAAAACCGGAACTGGTGGCATTCCGGACCGGGTCATGAATATCGATAGCCTGGTGACAGATATTATAATCGCCCGAAACCACAAGGTTCGGACGAGTTTGTTTCAGTTTATGTATATAGTTGAAGAATTCGTCCAGCCATTTCATTTTGAATTCCTGCCTGATATCGCCGGTGGTACCTGAAGGGTGATAAACACATATTAATGTGACATCACCAAAATCGGCACGAAGCACCCTTCCTTCATCATCGTATGCAGGAATTCCCATTCCATAGACTACCTTATCAGGTTTGCGTTTGGTGAGAATGCCCACTCCGCTATACCCTTTTTTAACAGCTGGGAACCAGAAGTGATGATAACCGAGTAATTCAAATTCGATCAGGGGAATCTGATCCTGCTGTGCCTTGATCTCCTGGAAACAGACTATATCAGGACCTGTTGCTTTCAACCACTCCAGTAATCCTTTGCTTATGGCAGCCCGTATCCCATTCACATTATAAGAAATTATCCTCATTGGCTGCTCAGATTATCTGGAAGTTCAAAGATAGACTGAATAAAGCCAAGCAGTCCTGCCTGCATGCCGGAAGTTATTAAAAAGTAATCAACAACATACTTGCGATTGGTCTCATTTTCCAGGCGGTTTTCTCTGTTTGATCCGGGTTTAATATTGGGATTGGAGTCAAAGTCTGATTCAACTCCAGTTGCATGATATTTAAGATCGATGATCTGTCGTCTATCTACAACTATTTTATTATCAATATTTTAAATTAGTAATCGTAAATTGTCTTGCAACTTATTTGTGAGAATTATCAGGTTTCAAAAATTGCACAGTTTCCCATGCACTTCGCGGCACAGTTGTCAAGGCATGGTTCGGTGTGAATCATCACGGTAGCATTAGGCAGCTCTTCCACAATCCGCCGGGTGATATCATCACAGATATCATGGGCCACTTTTACTGTAAGATCTTTATGGACAACCAGGTGAAACTCTATAAAGCGTTCAGAACCGGCTTTACGGGTTTTCAGTTTGTGAAAACTTTTAGCCTCAGGGTTCATTGACGAGATAATCTCAGTTATAACTGACTCTTCATGATGTGGTAAACTGGCATCAAGCAATTCCGTTACCGATTCGGAGGTAAGCTTCCAGGCTGCTTTTATGATCAGGCCAGCCACCCCGAGTGCTACCACAGGATCGATCCAGTGCAAGGACAGCTCAGGAAAAAACCTTGTTCCCAGGTAATAACATGCCAGGCCGAATGCTACTCCTGCTGAAGTCCACACATCGGTGCGCAAATGCCAGCCATCGGCCATCAGGGCCATGGAATCAGTTTCCCTGCCCACCTTGAACAAACGGTGCGAAACAAACTGGTTCGTTATAGCAGAAATTCCCATGATCAAAACTCCCCATCCCGGGGTCTCAACCGGTCCAGGGAACATAAGTTTATGAATGGCTTCATAACTTATCCAACCGGCGGCAACAAAAATCAGCGAACCTTCAATGGATGCTGAAAGATTCTCGAACTTGCCATGTCCGAAACTATGTTTCTCATCTGCCGGTTTACTGGATGTGCGCACGGCAAAGAATGCAATCAATGCTGCCACCAGGTCAACACCTGAATGAATTGCTTCAGAAATAACAGAAACAGAGCCAATAAATAATCCGACAACCAGTTTTCCAACCACAAGACACGAGTTAGAGATCACCGAAAGAGTTGCAACCTTGCTTTTACGTTTTGCTTTGGTCATTATAGAACGATTGTAAATAAAAATCCCCATGGGTTAGTTGAGTCCCACAGGGCAACCCCGCTATCCGTCATCTACCTTCCGGCGAATCCGGACCCGGCTGTGTCATAAAACAATAAAACCGCCTGATTTGTATATTTTTCTAAAGAACAATGCAAATTTAGTATGAGCTTGGAATTCTACCAAATTTAAAATCAATTTATACCGGTTTGAATTGAAATCGGCTCCACCGGTTTGAGTTTTCCTTGGTGATATGTCCGCAAATCCTTATTTTTGTTTCTCCGATGACACAAAGTACTTTTTACCCTAAACTGCATGCCTGGCGATTAAAACATATCGCACCGCGCACTTTTGTACTTCTGCTAAGCCTGCTGGCAGGTGGATTTGGGGCACTAGCGGCCATCATTCTAAAGAATGCCGTTTTTTTTATTCATAATTTATTAATGCGGGGAATTGACACAAAAGGCTTTAACCTTTTATACCTTGCATTACCTTTTATAGGTATTGCTATCACCTACTTATATGTCAAATATGTTGTGCACGACAATATTTCCCACGGAATCAGCCGGGTTTTGAGTGCCATTTCGCGAAATAATTCTATTATTAAAATCCACAACATCTATACTTCCGTGATAGCCAGTACCATAACAGTCGGTTTTGGCGGAAGCGTAGGTCTTGAGGCCCCTATTGTCCTCACCGGGTCGGCTATTGGGTCTAATATTGCCCGTTTCCTCCGGCTTGATTACCATACAACCACTTTGCTTGTCGGATGCGGCGCTGCCGGTGCTATTGCAGGTATTTTTAAGGCACCGATCGCTGCTATTATATTTGCGCTGGAAGTACTAATGCTCGACCTGACTATGGCAAGCCTGATTCCCCTGCTTATTTCAGCTGCTACCGGGACAACCCTTGCCTATTTCCTGATGGGAAGCGGCTTTCTGTTTCACTTTCCTGTGGCCGATCCTCCTTTCAGGCTGACTAATCTTCCTTTTTATGCTTTGCTGGGATTACTGAGCGGGGTGGTTTCACTTTATTTCACCAGGGCCAGCTTATCCATTGAGAAACAATTTCAACGAATTCCCTCCGGTTTCTTGCGGCTGCTGGCCGGAGGATTAATTGCAAGCCTTTTGATATTTCTGTTTCCACCTCTTTTTGGTGAAGGTTACAATTCACTCAGCACCCTGTTGAATGGCAGAGGAATGGAACTGTTGAACGGCAGCCTTTTTTACCCGATTCGCTATAACTACCTTCTTTTGCTTATTTTCCTGGTGTTGATCCTTATTTTTAAAGTGGTAGCGATGTCGGCAACCACAGGAGGAGGTGGAGTTGGAGGTGTCTTTGCCCCTTCCCTTTTCATGGGTGGTGTTACCGGTTTCTTTATGAGTAAGGTTGTGAATTTCTTTTTTGAAGGGCGGTTGCCCGAATCAAACTTTGCCCTTGCCGGAATGGCCGGAGTAATGGCTGCCGTAATGCATGCACCACTGACTGCCATATTCCTTATTGCCGAAATAACCGGTGGTTATGCCTTTTTTGTCCCGCTGATGGTTACAGCTATCATTGCCTATCTGACAATCATACCTTTTGAACCGCATTCAATCTATACAAAACGCCTCGCTGCAATGGGCGAACTTATCACTCATCATAAAGATAAGGCAGTGCTTTCTAGGCTTTCGATTGAAAAGCTCATTGAGACCAATTTCAACACTATCGGTCCTGATGCAACATTAGGCGATTTTGTGAAAGTTGTTTCTAAATCTTCAAGAAATGTGTTCCCGGTAATTGATGAGAATAGTCTGTTCCTGGGAGTAGTGTTTCTGAATGATGTGAGGGAAATCATCTTCAAACCCGAGTTGTACGAAACCACCTATGTCAGCACCCTGATGTTCATGCCGGACGCCTATGTTGACAAACATGCAACCATGGAAGATGTAGCTACCAAATTCCATGAAACCGCACATTATAACCTTCCGGTGCTGGACCACGGGAAGTACATTGGATTTGTATCGAGAGCGAATGTTTTTTCGGCATACCGGAAATTGGTGAAAGAATTCTCGGAAGAATAACTTAGTGCTGAGTGCCGTGTGCAGTGTAATGTTGGCGTGGAGTTTTATAATAGTTTGTTTTGCCTGTATTCCACTATCTCATACCAGCAAGAACAGACAAAGCTTCATCTGCGGTTTCAACAGGCAACAGGCAGGAACTACCGGTACAGATATAAATCAATGTTTTTCCGGGAATAAAACGGTCCTTAAAATAAGGCAGATCACTTGAAACTGTTGAACCGGCTATGATTGTGTCGGGCAGGTAATTCATATTCATGAGCCGGGATATTTCCATGGCATCTTCTCCAACAATTGCTATCACATGAAATGGTTTAGTGATTATAATCGCCAGGCTTGACCAGCCGGCAAACGATGAAGGATAATCAATGGCACGTTCGCTCATTATTCTAACCATTTCCAGGCTGGTATCAAGGTACTTCGCATTATCGGTAAAAGTACCCAGGACAAACAGAAGATGTGCAAATACTGAATTAGAGGAAGGAATTACACCATCATAGGTTTCCCGTTTTCTGATACTAATGTCTTGTGTTTTTTCCGAGAAGAAAAACAGCCCGGAACCCGGATCATTAAAGTGTTCAAAAGCATATTGGGCCAATACCATCGATTCCTGAAGCCAGTTCTTATCTAGTGTCATCCTGTACAATGATAAAAATGCTTCACCAAGCAATGCATAATCATCCAGGAAGGCCGCTATCCGGGCCTGTCCGGATTTCCAGGTGTGAAATAAACCTCCATCATCCCTTTTCAGATTTTCAAGAACAAACAGGGCTGCCTTCAAGGCTGAT
>JANXXZ010000137.1 GCA_025350385.1 Bacteroidales bacterium | reverse complement strand
CAGCAAACAGTGATCAAACATGGTGTACGGTAACTACATCGGGTTCAGGAAACAGTATCCTAACTGCTTCATTTTCACAAAATACTGATCTCTCTCAGCGCATTGCAATAATAACTGTTTCAGTTGCCGGAATTAGTCCGGTTACAGTTACTGTTACTCAGCAGGCAGCTGTTCCTTTCCTGCTTCCTGCTCCTGATAATCAGGATGTGACTTACCAGGCAGGAACTACTAATTTTGCAATCAGCTCGAATAGCTCCTGGACGGCATCGAGTGATGCCGGTTGGTGCACAGTTACCCCTTCTGGCAGTGGAAATGGTACCCTTTTCGCTACCTATGCCGAAAATTCTATCGCTTCTGTAAGGATAGCTCATATCAGTATTACTGCAGCAGGTCTAAACCCTGTCATTGTTACAGTAACCCAGTATGGACCGGCAGCAACATTGAGCATTAACCCTCTTGTTCAAAATGTTACTTACCAGGCAGGTTTTACTTCTTTTACCGTAATGACAAATACTAACTGGACAGCTGAAAGTGATGCAACCTGGTGCCAGGTCACGGTTTCTGGCAGCGGCAGCGGAATGCTGAATACAGCCTATGAACAAAATGCATCAATGCTAACCCGTACCGCCAACATAACAGTGAATGCAGATGGTTTAGCACCGGTTACCGTAATGGTTATACAACAGCCCTCAACGGTTTCAGTGAACGAATTGGATACAGAGGTGGTTAAAATCTTTCCAGTACCTGCTAAAAGTGAACTTAATGTATCTTACCCGGGAATAAAACAGGGTTCTCTTTTAAGGATATACAACATGACTGGTGAAGTTGTAATTGAAAGTGAAATATCGAAAGCGGTTTTTAGGATTGATTTATCAGAACTGGAGAGGGGTAGTTACCTGCTGTATATTATATCAGATCGAACAAGTTTGCTAAGAAAGTTTGTCATCAATTAATAACTCAAATGTCAAACTTTTTGAAAGATATGGTCTTATAGATTCTAGAAGGAAGAACTGCGAAGTTTAATCATTTGTAGTTCTTATTTGCTAATTGGAATTGTAGCTCCTGATTCTTTTTTCACGGCTTTTTCTTGTTATCGGCACTGATTTTTGGCTAAGCTGAGCCATTTTCCGGTAGATTAAACCGCAGGTAATTTTCATACAAAGGATTTTTAGCTGTAGCACCTGAGTATGCACATTATACTTTATAGAGTCGCATATATACAAAGGATTGGACTGTATCCCTGATTTGAAGAAGCAAGTTTCAGTTAATGGCAAAGGGAAGAAAAGGAAAACAAAAATCCCTTCCCCCGTTGCCGGAAGAAGGGAAATATTTTTAAAACAGTATTTTAATTTACGAGTTGAACTGCAGTGATCAGTCCTTTGCCAGTTTCAATGGCTTTTTCATTCTCAGGTATCATTCCATGATGACGCAGAGGCAGCGATTTTTCAAGTCCTTTATGGATAAATTCCATACCAACTACAGGTTTCAACTTAAGGAATCCCCCAAGCACGATCATGTTGAATACCTTGGATAGTCCAAGTTTTCCGGCCTTTTCAGCGGCTTCTATCGTGTAGATATTTATATCCTTTCTCTCCGGATGACGGGTGATGCCATTTGGATCATAAATCAGGAGTCCTCCGGGTTTTACGGAATTCTCAAACTTATCCATGCTTTGCTGATTCAGGATAATGGCTGTATCAAAAGCATTAAGAATGGGTGAACTGATGCGTTCGTCGCTGATTATAACAGTAACATTTGCCGTACCGCCGCGCATTTCGGGACCATACGAAGGCATCCAGCTTACTTCCTTATCCTGCATTACTCCTGAATAAGCGAGGATTTTTCCCATCGATAAAACACCCTGTCCGCCGAAACCGGCTATGATAATTTCTTCAGTCATGACTATTTTGTTTTAATACTTTTCTTTTATAGGAGTTTTAAGTGCTGAGTGCTGGGTGTTTCATGCTGCGAGTTTAATGCTGAAGTCCTGATTCCATGCTCTATATCCCAACCACTATTCACCCTTCACTTGTCCCCTGTCCCTTTTTACTTGTCGCTAGTCGCTCATGCCTTTTCACTATCCTTAATATCTCCCAGCGGGTAATAGGGGAACATATTATCCACCATCCACTCATTTGATTGCAGAGGAGTCATTTTCCAGCCGGAATTACAGTTAGATACGATTTCTATAAATGAAAGGCCCTTGTTTAGTTTCTGGTTCTCGAAAGCCTTGCGAACGGCCTTTTTGGCTTTACGAACAGCCGAAGGAGTATGCACCGCCTGGCGGGTTACAAATATAGTTCCCGGAAGTTGTGCTACAAGTTCGGTGATTCTGAGTGGGTTTCCCATGGTAGCAACATCCCGGCCATAAGGTGAAGTGCTTGATTTCATTCCCGGAAGGGTAGTAGGTGCCATTTGTCCGCCCGTCATTCCATAAATACCGTTGTTGATAAAAATGATCACGATATTTTCGCCACGGTTGCATGAATGAATGGTTTCCGCTGTGCCAATAGCTGCCAGATCACCATCACCCTGGTAGGTGAAGACGAATTTTTCAGGAAACAATCTTTTTACAGCAGTAGCGAGTGCAGGAGCGCGTCCGTGGGCAGCCTGCTGCATATCAATATTCATAAATTCATAGGCCAGCACTGAGCAGCCGACAGGAGCAATGCCAATGGTTTTCGACTGAATTTCCATCTCTTCAATTACTTCCATAATAATGCGATGGGCAGTACCATGTCCGCAGCCTGGGCAATAACTGAGTGCTTTTTCGGTAAGAAGGTCAGTGCGTTTGTACACCAGGTTTTCCTGTTGTACTATTTCGGGGTTTGTGTTGAATTCAGCCATGATCCTATCCTCCTATGATTTGTTTTTTCAATGCTTCAACCACTTCAATGGGTGAAGGGATAATTCCGCCTACACGACCGAAATGTTCCACCTTAACACGACCCTGGGTCGCAAGCTGAACATCCTCAACCATTTGGCCGGCGCTCATTTCCACCACTAGAATTCCTTTAACATGGGATGTCATTTCGGCAACTACCTTTTTCGGAAAAGGGAAAAGCGTAATCGGACGCATGAGCCCAACATTTATTCCCTGCCCGGCAGCCAGTTGGATGGCTTTCTGGCAGATTCGTGCACTTGTACCGTAAGCTATGAATGCATAGTCGGCATCCTCGCAGTTAAATTTTTCGTAGCGGATTTCTTCCTGTTCAATAATGCGGTATTTTGCCTGGAGAGCACGGTTGTGCTGTTCCATTTTCAGCGAATCAAGATCCAGCGAAGTAATTATATTGCGTTCGCGGTCGGGAGTTTTCCCGGTGGTTGCCCAGGGTGTATTTTTTATGATCTCTTCTTCGGTGAACCTGGGTTTTTGAACATCCAGCCACACTTTCTCCATCATCTGACCTATTGCGCCGTCCGAAAGAATCAATACCGGGTTACGGTATTTAAATGCTAGTTCAAAACCAAGTCCGGCAAAATCAGCCATTTCCTGCACCGAGGAAGGTGCCAGTACAATCAACCTGTAATCGCCGTGACCACCACCTTTCGTGCTCTGGAAATAATCCGATTGTGAAGGTTGGATAGTTCCGAGACCAGGGCCACCGCGAACCACGTTTAAAATTAAGCATGGTAATTCGGCGCCGGCTATATAGGAGATGCCTTCCTGTTTCAGGCTTATACCAGGGCTTGATGATGAAGTGAGTACCCTTTTTCCGCATGAAGCTCCGCCATACACCATGTTAATGGCGGCTATCTCGCTTTCGGCCTGCAATACAATCATGCCGGTACGCTCGCTGGTTTTCTGGGCCATGAGATATTCCATCACTTCCGACTGCGGTGTGATCGGGTATCCGAAGTATCCATCGGCTCCAGCCCTTATCGCGGCTTCGGCGAAGGCTTCATTACCTTTCATTAATCGTAATTCTTTCATCCTAATGTTCTATTTCTGATTCGATTATTTCGGTAAATTTTTTCCTGTAAACAGTTATGGCACCATCAGGACAAACCACAGCGCAATTGGTGCAACCAGTGCACGCATCGTTAACGGGCTGAGCGTAATGATATCCTTTCCTGTTCACTTGTTTGGCCATAACGATTACTGCTTCGGGGCAAACAGGAACACATACTTCGCATCCTTTGCACCTTTCAGTATCGACTACAATTTCACCTTTTACTTTTGCCATAGTTTTAAGAGTTTCACTGAAATTCGCGGCGAAGTTAGATTTTTTATTGGTATAGAATATGGAAAGCACGAATTAAAATAACGAATCTTCAATTATTTGAAACCGTTTTAAATAATTGTAAATCCGAGAAAATTTCCTAAGATAGAAATTGAGCCAAAACGGATTTAATGCACAAACAGGTGTGAAACTTTATAACACTTCATAATCAGAAAAGCCTGAATCATCTCATAAGGGTTATATATCCGATCAATGTTTTCTTTTCGGGAGGGTTCTTTTGCTTGGAAAGAAATTGCACTGAATAGAAATAAACATCATTCGGACAAGATTTACCCTTATACCTGCCGTCCCAACCCGACTCATAATCATTCGAAACGAATAATACCCGACCCCAACGATCGAAAACTTTCATCTCAAAATCGACTTCATACTGAAATACTACTCTGAAAGTATCATTTAATCCATCGCCATTAGGGGTCAGGAATTTTGATTTAGCCTTGGTTGGGTTATAACATGAAAACAAAATAATGGTGTCAGAGGCTTCACATAAAAACTGATCACTGACTTTAACCCAATACGATCCGATCTCGTCAACTACCTGGATTTGATTTGTTGATCCGTCCTGCCATAAATAAGATGCAAAATTATCACCTGCATTAAGCTGGATTTGAGTATCACTGCAGAATTCAATATCACTCCCGAGATTGACGCTTATGGTTGAAAATGCATAGACCACGGTATCAGTGCTCCTGCATCCAAGAGTATCAGTTACCATTAGCCAATATGTACCGCTTGTGGTGACCTGGTAATCGGGAGACTGAGATCCATCCTGCCACAAATAGGATGCATACTGGTTCCCGAACGAAAACTGGAATCCTGCAGAATTGCACAAGGTATCATCATTCCCGAGTGAGAGAGAGGGTCCGGAAAGAATAGTAACATCCAAGTATTGGGTTGATTCCTGTCCGGTTATCATGGCTGTGACAGTAACATGAAAAGTGCCTGGTTGGGAAAAAATATGCCAGGCAGCATTTCCCGATGCAATATTGTTTGTTCCACTTGCCGGATCTCCGAAATTCCATATGACTGAATCATTCGATTGCCCGCCCTGGGCCTGAAAATATGTAGAATCACCAAAACAAGTTCCTGAATAACTGACTGTTATTTCCTTTTGTGCTATTTGAACCATGAAAGGCAGGCCCGCCATGCTTTTCTTTCCTTCAAGGTAAAAACCGTTTTCTTCGAACCCGCAATTATTCCCTTCACTATCAGGGTTTTTAATCAGGGCCAGGTATTCACTTCCCGTTGATGGCCTGTCAAAAAGAGCAATATAAATCTTTCCATCAGGTGCCAACTGCAGACAACCAGGGGTCATGGTAGTTTCTGCAATCAACTGGCTGATCCCCGTTTCAATGCCAATTTGATAAACCCTGTGAATATCATAGGCAACAGAAATATAGAGATATCTGCCATTTGGTGAAAATTCTACCCCGTATGTAGCATCGGGGAATAACCAGGAACTGGAGGTTGATGAAACTTTCCCGGTTTCCGGATTAAACCCCACCATCTCAATCATATTCATATGATAGGTGGCGTATGCAATTTTACTTCCATCAGGTGAAGCTTTCATATAACCCTGAGATCCGCCAGAATATGCTTCGTTGCCCAGGTATGTTCCAGCTGAGCTTATAACAGGAGAAGTGTTGAGTCCATTGCTGTTTAACAGAAAAGCATCAAAATTCATAGAATTTCCATCATGGGCTACTACCCAGTATGCGTTTTTATTATGATGTAGTATAGTAGTTACTTTTTCCAACGAATTGATAAGAAGGGAATTGTTCTTAGTTATAACGGCGCCATTCCCGTTATCTCCTGCTATGTCGATTATTGAATACTCGAGCCCGTAGTAACTGTTCCCATAATCAACGGTAAACAAGTAATACAGGTGATCTGATCCTGGTTGGCGGAGAATCAATGCTGATTGGGTAGATGAATAATGGCCATGCAGACCCGTACCATTATACATAACCTGGTGTTGCCTGTTCCAGACCGTTGAACCGTCACTGTAAAAGAGCAGTTCACCATTCGCTGATGAAATAGTTGAACATCCCTCATACGTATTAACTGAACCATCTAAAAGAGCAACAGGATTGCCCGATCCAAAGCTGATTCCGGCGTGGTCACCAAAATACCAGTTTGTATTTTCCTTTTGCGGATAAACATCAGATGCTATAAGCATAACCATCAGGACTGACAGTATTCTCAGATAATACATATAATTCAGATAAGATTAATAAAATAGTAAACTCCTGGAAAGAAATTATTATCAATATCAAATATACGATATATTACCAGGAATTGATTTTGATCCCGGTAAGAATCGTTTGTTTCTTTCTATAGTATACGTGGGAGAGTCTATTTTACCGGATGGTGCTCATGGAATTTCTTCAGCCTTAACTCCAGGTCAGGGAACTGGGTGCGCTTCACCAGCGACACACAGGCACGTAATCCTTCGGTATGCTCGCTACCGGTAATGGAAAGAGAGATGGCACTTATTCCGTAAAACAGCAATTCTTCTATTAATTCGGGGCCTTCAAAACCGGGGTACATGATGGTAAAGTAGAAGCCGTCAGCAATAGGCTGGTCGATATCCTTGTCGTAAACAATATGGAAGCCATTGTCCAAAAACAACTTTTTCATGATTTTGGCTTTTTCTCCGTATTCCTTTACCTCTTCCACGAAGTTGAACTTACCTTCGTTTGCGGCTTTAAGAATGGCTGCCAGTGCATATTGCGCGGAATGTGCCGTACCCGAACTAAGCGAATATACAGTGCCGAATACCATGGCGCGTCCAAAGATATCACTGTTGTAATATCTGAGCAGATCAGGAGCTTTGGTAGTGAACAGCTTATCGCTGATTACCATGATTCCAATCCGCTGACCGGCATAACTAAAAGCCTTTGAACTGGAAATGAACAGTATATAGTTTTCGGTGTATTTTGCAACTGTCGGCTGGTAAGGAGGTACACCTGGTTTGCTGTAATCCTTGCGGAAATCCATTCCAAAATATGCCAGGTCCTCCAGGATGATTACATTGTATTTATTGGCCAGTTCGCCGATTATTTGCAACTCGGAATCTGTGAAACAAATCCATGAAGGATTGTTTGGATTGGAATACAGCACAGAGTGTATATTACCAACTTTGAAGTAGCTTTCCAGTTTGGCACGTAGTGCTTCACCCCTGTAGTTATAGACGTCAAAGGATTCAAATTTCTGTCCCAGAACCCTATGCTGCTGATAATGAACCGGGAAGCCAGGATCGATAAAAAGAGTAGTATCTCTATCGGAATACATCCGGGCCAGGGTAATAAATGCAGCGAATGCGCCCTGCATTGATCCAACAGTTGGAATGCACCCTTCAGCTTTCACATTAATGTCAAGAAAATTCTTAAGAAATTTCGAGATTTCCTGTTTCAGGGGAGGAATTCCGTCAATATCAGGATAAATGGCGGCAACGCCTCTTTGCAATGCTTCTATTTCAGCTTCGGTACCAACAGCCGCAGGTGGAAGC
>JANXXZ010000105.1 GCA_025350385.1 Bacteroidales bacterium | reverse complement strand
GTAGTTTTCAACCACAGCCGGAGCTCCTTTATTCATAAGATACAAACCGTAATTCATATAAATAGTAGATAACATTACTGGATCATGATGCCTCTTTTTATAATGATCAAGACAGATATCATTGTATTTGAGAGCGCTGTCAATAAGCATGAATTGTGTTCGCTTCGAAACTTCATGTAAGGATTTTAGCATTTGAAACTCCTGAATAAAGGATAAACCTAGATTCAGGAGAATACGGTCTTCATTGTAGAAATCCCCAATTGCTTCATAATTTGTGGCTGAACGACGGTAATAAGCATGCGCCTTGTTGCTGTTTCTTGCGAATTGGTTCAGTATTGCAAGCTGCCCCAACAGATCGCCTAATTCTCGGGAAGGTTCAAAATGTTCGAGTATAAGGAGAGCAGAGAGGTAATTCCTAAGTGAGTTCTGAATGTCAGATTTATAGAAGAAGGCATATCCGATACACAATAAAGCAATTCCTTCACCTTTTTCATAATGCAATTTTTTGGAAAGCGAGAACGCTTTTTCGGCAAAGCGATAACCCGAATCAAAAGTGTGCGGACTCAATTGCCTGGAAAGATTGTTCAGCACATCCACCATATCGGTTCCAGCTGTGCGTGGAAGAACTTTAAAAAGGCTGTCAACGATCAATTGTTCCGTATTGTTCGGAACCTGGGCAGACAAGTTACCCAGTACCATGATTAAAAGACCACTGATGATCAGCCTGTACATAATTTCAGAACCTAAAGGTTTTTTCAGTAACTGATATTCAATTATCTTGTCCTTACTGGTATAGCAAACATCACTTTTGTCCCGCAGGATTCGCCCAGGGAATTTTCCAGGTCGGTAATTTCGAGGATGATTTTTTTATGCAACTTACGGTTGAGATTGGCTAACCGTTCAAGGGTAAGCGATGTAGCCATGCTCCTGTGCCCCTTCTCTTTCAGCAACTCGATTTCCCGCGACTTTTGCCTACCCACGCCGTTGTCTTCCACTTCAAAAATGAGGGTTTCATCTTGCCGGCTGAACCTGATATCAATATAGCCCGGCGTTTCCCGGTTCCTTATACCATGCTCTATGGAATTTTCAATAAAAGGCTGCGCCAGCATGGGCGGAATCATAACGGTTTCAGGATCCAGGCTCTCCTCAATTTCGATGTGATAATTGAACTTACCCGCATAGCGTATTTTCTGAAGCTCCAGGTAATTCTCAATGGTGCTGATCTCCCTTTCCAGGGCTACATACTCATCAACCGAATTATCAAGGATGTTCCTTACGAGGTTGGCGAATTTTGACAGGTAGATGCTTGCCTTTTCCGGATTTTGGTTGACGATGAAGTTCTGGATACCGGTAAGGGCGTTGAATAGGAAATGAGGGTTCATCTGCGAACGGAGCAGCTTTTGTTCCAGGACCAGGGCTTTCCGGTCGGACATGAACCTTTTGCGTTGCAGCCAAATCAGGGTAACCAGCAATACAATCAGGAGAAAACCACCTATCCCTGCATAAAGAATCCTGGCCTGATGCAGTTTCATCTCACGAAACTCATTGTCTTCTCGCAACCGGTCTATTTCATCCTGCTTCATTTCATCCTCATATTCTGCTTCAAGGCCCATCACCTGCCGGCTCAATTCATCCGAGTTAAGCAAGTTCTTTTCATCATCAATTTTCTTCTGGTATTCCAATGCCTTGCCGTAATTGCCTTTTAATTCATATAATCTGACCAGATCCTTGAATATATCGATCCTTGTGGAACGTGTCTCGGTAATTCCCCATATCCTGAAAGCAGGGTCACCATGGTTAATACGACCGATTTTGTTCAATAAACTATCGCTCATATGAAGCGCCATATCCTGGTATTGCCGGCTTTTATTATATCGGCACCATTCCATCTCGATTTCACCCATAAGGTTTAGAAACGTGGAGTAGAGATCATAACGATCCGTTTTTTTTAATGCGGAAATGGACTGGATACAATAATTGTAAGCTTTATCCAAGTCGTGCATTACCATGTAATAATAATCACCCAGGTTACCATATTCAACACCTTGCATTACATTTCTCCAATTGGTATCAGTGATTGCTCGGGTAGCTTCCAGCGCTTTCAAGAAATAATCCAGTATGCCAGGTTCATGCTTCTCCTTTTGTATCAGCGCGAAATTATTGTACAGATCAGGCACATAATTCGGCATGGGATGCCTTTTAGTAAAATACTCGAAACCAATATTGTTATACTTGAGGGTAGTATCCATCATTCTCCTGACCACCGAATCCGGAACCTTGCCATAGGTTTTGAGCGTCTGGAGCTCAAAGTAAGATGCCATCCCAAAGATGACCAGCGCATATTTTTCGTCAAGGGTATCCCCAATTGCAGCATAATTATAGGCTGAACGCCGGAAATAGGAGTTTACTTTTTTGCTGTTCCTGACAAACTGGTTTACAAGTGCAAGTTGGTAGAGCAAATCGGCCAGCACATGTGAAGGTTCATATTTCTCAAGTAGCCTTAATGCAGCGAGATAATTCACAAGCGAATTCCTGATATCTGGTTTAAAGAAATAGCTATTACCAATGTTGAAGGTGGCAACGCCTTCACCCTTTGTATAACCGATTTGCCTGGAAAGCCGGAGTGCATCATTCGCAAATGACAAGCTTGAATCAAATGTACGGGGTCCCAGTTGAAATGACAAGAGGTTAAGCACATCTACCTTTGCTGCTCCCCGACTACTATGGAGAACTTTATTAAGGCTGTCGACGATCTTCTGATCAGTTATATTGGGTACCTGGGCTAAGACTTGTAAGCCCTGGATGAATATCAGCAGAGAAAGAATGACCTTTTTCATTGAAAATAGTTCAAACGGAGGTGCCTCTTGGTAATTCGAATGTCAATCTTCATTGGGAATACAGGGGATAGGAGACTGGAGTCAGAATTGAGGGGACAGGGGACTGGAGTTAGAATATAGAAGTCAGAAGTCAGGAGTCAGAAGACAGTCTCCAGGATTGGGGAGATGGGAGTCTTCATTCTGTATTCTGTATTCTGTATTCTGTATTCTATATTCTGTATTATTCATTCTACAGTCTATATTCCGGATCTTCAATTTCAAACAAATCTACTATTATATAAATTCCGTGTTTTATTCCTTTCAGCATCAGGATACACGAGTCTAAGGTACTCTGGCAGGCAGGCTATTGCGAATGGCTTTAATGTAAGATTCTATCAATTTACTAACTTCTTCTAATCTTTCGGTCAATTCAGTATTTTCTCCGTAGTTTAAGTCTTTTGCCAAAATCAGATAATACCTGCATTCTTCAAGAGAACCTTGCGCAATGTTCAAAAATCGCATCTTATCCAACTTTCCTTTCTTCTTGAATCCTTCAGCAATATTCGCCGCGACTGAAATAATGGCTCTTCTCAGCTGTGAAGTTAACCCGAACATTTCTTTCCTCGGGAATGCCTCACTGTATTTATAAACCGATAAAACTGACTGATGCGACTTCTGCCAGACGATTAAATCCTGAAAACTTTTTGCCGGTATATTTTTCATTCTGTATTCTGCATTTTTTATTCTGAGTTCTGAATCGTGATCACCTGTCATTCTGCCAGCTTTTCAAACAGCTCCATTAACTCCTCCCGTTTCCTGGATGCCACCGGGATTTTATGATCATTATGCAAAATGATATAACCGCCTTCCTGCTTTTCGAGCCGTTTGATATGCATCAGGTTAATCAGGTAAGACTTGTGAATGCGGTAAAAGCCGTACTCGCTGAACATAAGGTCAAATTCACGAAGCGTTTTTGAAATCAAGATCCGATCGCCGGCAACAGTATAAATAACCGTATAGCACCCATCTGATTCACAGTGGGTGATGTCCTGCATATCAACCAGGTAAATGTTTTCCAGGGTCTTGAGGACAATCTTTTTTTTCTGGCGGATATCGGATTTGAGATTTTCCTCCAGTGCCTGCAGCTGCGTATTGAAATGCTCCTGCACCAGGATCTCGGCCCGCTTCACTGCATCCACCAGTTCATCGGGATTGATGGGCTTGAGGAGGAAATCAACCGCGGCGAATTTGAATGCCTGTACTGCGAATTTTTCGTATGCCGTGATGAATATGACCTTAAAATCGATGTTTTCAACCTGGCGAAGAAGGTCAAACCCGGAACCATCATCCAAATTTATGTCGAGCAGTATAAGCTGGGGATGGAAGTCGTGGATCAGTTTAAGGCCGCTGTTCACGCTTCCAGCTTCAGCAACCAACTTCACCTGAGGACAATGCATAACCAGCATCCTGCGGAGAGTTTCCCGCACATGCTCTTCATCGTCGATGATGACCGTCCGGATCAAACTATTGTTGTTATCTTTCATAAATATAGTGAAATTCCTGACCGGTTACACGTTTTTTTATTCTGCATTTCAGGCATCAGGGTTCCAGGCTTACGCTGACAAAGCTTTCCATCGGGAGTTTATTTCAAAGATAATCAGTGAAGAGTGACCGTTTGGTTAAGATAAACAAACGCCGGGATTGAATAAACGAACGCCTGATGCCGGCAAATGATCTCCGGGAACAGGATTTATGATTTTCATGACAGAAAATAATATCAGCCACGCTTCAATTTTCGGACTTCATGCTACCGTCTTTATAAAATCTTTATATCAACAGCGTACTATTTTACAATCTGCTTATATATGCCGCCGTACGTTTGCATGTTAATACTTTTCGTAACGTGGCGCCATTAATCATCAGGAAGTTATCAAAAACAGAACAGTATGTATATAGCATCTTGCTTATACTGGCCGTATCCACAGCATGTTTTGTTTTTTCGCAGTATACAGGTTATCATACCGCCGCTTTATTGCTGCTGGTAACGGTTTCACTCATCGCTATGTTCGGTGATATTTACCCGGTTATATTGGCGGCTGTGTTAAGCGCCCTGATATGGAATTTCTTCTTTATTCCTCCCCTGTATACCTTTCATATTGGCAAAAGCGAGGATATACTCATGTTCCTGATGTATTTTGTAATTGCATTACTCAATGCGGTGCTCACCATAAAAATACGACTGATAGAAAAGAATGCCCAGATCAGGGAAGAAAAAGAAAAATTCCTTCAAATTTATACCAACCTGCTCACATCCTTATCCCGTGAGTTACGAAACCCTATTGCAACCATCATTGGCGCAGCTGACAACCTTAAAAACAACAGTGAAAATCCAGGGATCAGTAATACAACCGGGCTCGTTTCCGAAATAGCATCGTCTTCGCTCAGGCTGAACAGATATGTTGATAACATGCTGGTCATTTCCCAACTCGAATCGGATACATTGGTCCTAAGTAACAATTGGTGCGATATTAACGAACTGGCCCATAAGGTTACTAAACGATTGAAAGAGACAGAGGTAAAGCAGCATATTGATATAGAAATAGCCGATTCGCTGCCTTATTTTTTT
This sequence comes from Bacteroidales bacterium, assembly GCA_025350385.1. Lineage (GTDB taxonomy): Bacteria > Bacteroidota > Bacteroidia > Bacteroidales > UBA4417 > UBA4417. The sequence goes on along the minus strand of JANXXZ010000105.1, from coordinate 393 downwards.
ATTGACCCGGTTCTTATGGAACTTGTCCTCAATAATCTTATTCACAATGCAGTTAATTATACTCCTTCAAATACTACTATAACTGTTCGGGCTTCGTGTATAATTGATCAGCTTGTAATAATTGTTGAAGATGAAGGCAATGGTTTCCCCGGCGACCTGATTTATGAAGTCTTCAACCGGGATTACCGTTTGAATGCTTCCTTAAATGGTGGCGCCGGCCTGGGTCTCGCAGTTGTTAAAGGTATTGTTGAATCTCACCGGGGAACTGTATCTATCAGAAACAAGAATGAAGGCGGCACGATGATTACCCTTTCAATACCTGCAAAAATCTCCTACAATACTGATCCGAAATATGAAATCGAACGGTAACGGTTTGAACAAGGTTACGATTGC
>JANXXZ010000075.1 GCA_025350385.1 Bacteroidales bacterium | reverse complement strand
AAACCAGCGAAAAAGGCTCCGTTGATAATGGATACCTGATCTCTGGTTCTGGTTACAGACCTTAAAAAACTCTTGAAATGAATACGAAAATTACAATTCTTGGTGCATTGACAGCACTCTTAATGAGCAACACTGTTTCGTTTGCACAATCGTCGGCTCCTGTTACTGATACAATTTACACAGGTGCCGGTTATGCTAATGAAGTATATTATAGCATGGCCAATGGCAACATGGGCGCCGTAAACCGCAAGCAATGGGATATTGCGATCCGGGCATCAACTCGGAGTGCGAGTATTCTGACTAATGATGCCGCTAATAATAACGCAATCGGGCTTGCAGGAGCTGAACTCTATACCTATCCGACTTCCGATACCAGTGGTTGGGCTACAGCCGATACGGTAGGGATATCAACCTGGAAACTCATGGTTAATTCGACTTCGGATTGGGAAAAAGGAGCTTTCAATCAGTATCAGAAAGGGCATCCGGATTATGGTTGGGGAATTTATAATGCAGTTACACACGATTTAGTAGGCGATTCGTTGTATATCATTAAGTTGCGCGACGGAAGTTTTCGCAAGTTATGGATAGTCCGTAAATATTCAGCCGAAAACAAGGTCGCTCTGCGGTACGCAAATCTTGATGGTTCCGGTGATACCAGCGTTCTGGTTAGTTGCAGCCCATATTCGGCAAAGAACTTCCTTGGTTTTTCGTTAATTAATGGTCAACCAGTAGATTTTGAGCCAGTAGTTTCATCATCATGGGATATTTTATTCACCAAATATATGTATACATATCCTGATGGTACTCTTTACCCGGTTACCGGCGTTTTAAGCAATTATGGGATCAAGGTGAATAAATTTGAACATGTTGCGCCTGGTTTCCAGGGATTTGACCTGGCAACTATGGATTCAACCCGCTCTCCCATAGGATGGCAATGGAAATTCTATGATTTTGACAGCAGTTTATACAGGGTTGTAGATTCCTTGGTATATTTTGTTCAGAATAGAGGGGGCAATATATACAAACTAGTTTATAAAGGATTTGCAGGAAGCTCAACAGGGAGAATAATTCTCGAAAAACAATTGATTTCGACAGCAGGCATAAATGAAACTCCTTCAGTGATGATTAATATCGCCGTTTTCCCTAATCCTGCATCAACTGATGTAAACCTGGTACTGAATCCGGGTAAATCATCATACATAAATATCTTAATGACAGATATATCCGGCCGACCCGCCCTACAGGACCGGTTTGATGTGCGCCAGGATGATCTCAATACTGTGAAATTACCTGTGAACAATATTCCTGCAGGCGTATACCTGCTCACCGTATCATCGGGTTTAAACAGAATGACACGTAAAGTTATAATTCAGCATTGATGTTGAATAAAGAATTGTTTGTTAGGTTGCTTGGGTTAATGGTATTCCTGCTGGCCGGGCTGATCACCTCAGGTCAGCAGGCTACCATTGTTGTACTCGATGCCAAAACAAAAGAAGTTATCCCTTTCGCCAACGTATGTTTCGAAGGATTGAAGACAAATACTCAAAAACATTCCATAACTGACATTAACGGTAAAGTCCCAAACGAGTTGAAAGAAATATCTAAACTCGCTATTTCCTATGTGGGTTATGAAACGTTGATTGATACCATTGCGCCCGGCAGCCGGGAAACGATTTACCTGAAACCGGCCGTGCTTAACATAAGCGAAGTGGTGGTAACAGCCCAGTTTACTCCCGAGCGGGCTGACAAATCAATTTATCGGGTTGATGTAATTAACAGCCGGCAGATAGAACAGAAAGCAGCTGCCAATCTAACCGATTTACTTGCAGGTGAAAGCAATATGCGGATCACACAGGGAGGAGTCCTTGGTGCCAGTCTGAGCATGCAAGGTTTATCGGGCGAAAATGTAAAATTCCTGGTCGATGGAATCCCGGTTATTGGCCGGATGAATGGAAATTTGGACCTGAATCAGATGAATCTCTATAATGTGGATCATGTGGAAGTGATTGAAGGACCAATGTCAGTCGTTTATGGAAGCAACGCAATTGCAGGTGTGGTTAATGTAATTACAAAGGAAAACAAATCAGCGGCCTTTACTTCATTTGCCAATTCTTACATCGAGTCAATAGGTGTTTATAATTTTGATGCAGGAGCCAGTTACCGGGTAAAGCGCCAATTGTTTTCGGTGGACGCTGCCCGGAATTTTTTTGGCGGGTACTCCGAAATTGCCAGTGCACGCGAGCTTCGGTGGAAACCCCGTTGCCAATATAATGCCGATGCTTATTATCTGTTCTCGACTGAGAAAACCAGGTTGAAACTTACGTGGCAGTATTTCAACGAAATGCTGGTTGATAAAGGAAGTCCTCTTTTACCATACTACGAAAGTGCTTTTGATAATTATTTCTCAACAGTCAGGGCTACCGGTAAAGTTGAATTTTCCTATTCCCCCCGGAAGGACCGGCAATGGAGTATGGTAGCAGCGTACTCCGCATACAGCCGGTTGAAAAACAGGTATCTGAAAGACCTTACCACGCTCCAGGAAGTCCTGACTCCGAATGTTGATGATCAGGATACCACTACAATTACCAACTCATTGTTCAGGGCCTGGTTCAACCAGGATGAAAAATACAGCAAGGTAAATTACCAGGCAGGTGTTGATCTGAATCTTGAGTCGGGAACAGGTAAAAGAATACTGGACAATAAACAGCAAATTGGCGATTATGCTGCTTTTTTCACCCTCAAGTACGATCCTGTGCATTCGGTTTCCCTGCAGCCGGGTGCAAGGGTTATTTACAATACTAAATATAATGCTCCTCTTGTTTATTCGCTGAATGTAAAATGGACCCCTCTTCAAAAATGGGCAGTCCGGGCAACCTATGCAAGGGGTTTTAAGTCACCGGCGCTCAAGGAGCTTTACCTATACTTTGTTGATATTAATCACAATGTACGCGGCAATCCCTCCCTGAAGGCAGAATATTCCAATAATTTCAATCTTAACCTTGATTACAGTAATGAATCGGGCAAATCATTCTTCCATGCTGATGCCGGTCTTTTCTATAACAATATCGACAATAACATAACCCTGGCTCCCGAAGGTAATAGCATTTATACCTACGTAAATATCGGGAAATATATCTCGAAAGGTGCTCAATTGAACGCTTCCTGGAGTTTATATCCTGCTTTGACTGTTAAACTGAGCTTCTCACAAACCGGACAGTCATTTGCATTTGATGCTGCCGGTATCCGCTCTGCTTCATCATACTGGAACAATGATGTCACCGGGAATATAGTTTATAAGTTTGATAAACTTAAAATTACGGCGTCAGCATTCTATAAATATTCAGGCAGGGCTCCGCAGGTTGTACCTAACGACGACCGGACGATCTCTGTGGGATGGGTCAATGATTTTCACATGCTGGATATTTCCCTGATTAAATCTTTCTGGCAGAATCATCTTTCAGTTTCTGTGGGGGGTAAAAATCTATTTAATGTTAAAACTATTCCTGCGGTGGGAGCGCAGGGCAGTGCGCATTCCAGCAGCGGCGATTCGGTTGACGTTGCCTGGGGCCGGACTTTCTTCGTAAAACTCTCATACAACTTCAATAAATACAAATGAAACCGGTTTTCCGCATAGTAACATTCCTTGTACTTCCGTTTCTTGCAGCTTCCTGTTTTAAAGAGGATGTAAAAGTTACACCTCATCAGCCGGGCAACACGATTATTGATACTATTGCACTTACGGCTCAGTATAAAAACCAGGTGTACTATGACCTGGGAACTAAAACGGCCGTTTTTACCAATCTAAGGAAGCAATGGGACCTTAGTTTTGAATGTGCTGCCAATGGATGGCATGTTCGCTTGAATACAAGTTGTTTTATGTATTCAGCTGATATGGGTACTCTGGATATTGGTCAACCGGTTGATACAACCGGTGTTTCGTGGCGGTTTGATACTTCGAATGGTAAAGCTGATTCCACAGCCATAGGCACATGGTTTACACTGAATGAAAATGATACAGTATCCAACGGGCATTTGCTTGTAATTAACCGCGGACTTGATGAACTTGGCAACCCCCGGGGGATGCGTCAACTGGAAATTGATAGTTTATCCAATAATGTTTTTTACTTCAGAGTCGCCAATTTTAATGGCAGCAATGTTAAATCGTATAGTGTAGCAAGAAATAGTCTGGCTAATCATATTCTCTTCACATTTGATTCGGGAAGCGATGTTGTGACAGAACCCGCAAACCACAGCTGGGACCTGTTATTCTCACAATATACCACCTTGCTTTATACTGATCAGGGTGAACCCTATCCATACCTGGTAACCGGTGTACTCCTGAATCCTGAATTAGTCCAGGTAGCGCAGGATTCGCTTGATCCCTTTGAGAATATTACTTTTGAAACGGTTTCAAAACTCTCATTTTCAAATCAGCAGGATAAAATTGGATACGATTGGAAATTTTACTCCTTCGATACAGGTAGTTATACAGTGCGGATGAATCTCAACTACGTGATTCGTGATACCGAAGGTTTTTATTACAAATTCAGGTTTCTTGGATTTTATAATAATAAAGGTGAGAAAGGATTTCCCTCTATAGAATACCAGCGGCTTTAAAGTAGGTTGAAATTTTAAAGCAAAACCCGGTATCTGAATTTGCACTGGTTCCGGTCTTGAGAATGATTCGGGAAATTAGCGTAAGTTTGCTGAAAATTACCTTGTTTTATAATAGTTGAACTCATGACAAAGCGTATATTTCTGGCGGTTTCTCTTATTCTTATAGGGATATCCGTAGCATTTGCACAGATCAATACCAGCTCCAAAGTGGCTGGTAATAATCATAAGGGTGCTGGTACAAATCCCGAAATTACTGCAAATGAACTCAGGCAGGAAATTGGTTTTCTGGCATCCGATTCACTCAAGGGCCGAAAGCCAGGCACATCTGAGGACTTGGTTGCAGCCAGCTATATCCGGGATCTTTTCAGGGAAGCTGGTTTAACGTTACTGGGAGAAAATGGCTTTCAGAAATTTGTAGTTGTTGCCGATATTAAACCTGGTAAAAATAATACATTTGAGATTGCTGAATATAAAGCCGAACTTGGGAAGGATTATGTGCCTCTTTCATTTTCAGCCAATGCCATAATAAATGCACCGGTTGTGTTTGCCGGTTATGGTTTTGATCTTGACCTGGATTCACTTAAGTGGAGCGATTATTCCGGTTTGGATGTTAAAGGCAAATGGGTCATCGTTCTTCGCGGGGATCCGGAACCTGAAAAATCAAACAGTGCTTTCTTCCCTTACGAACAGGAACGTTCCAAAGTGCTTACTGCAAAGGATAAAGGCGCTCTCGGGATATTAATGGTCACTCCAAGCGATATTGATAAAACCGATGCCCTCATGCATATGCAGTACGACAAAACCCCCGCCGATGCAGGCATTCCGGTAATCAACATCACCCGTTCCCTGGCTGACAAACTGCTGGCATCCATGAATTATACCATAAGCGATCTTGAATCAGAGCTTAAGTCAAACCATAAACCCAACAGCCTATTATTACCTGTAACGGTGAAGGCTACAACGGATTTGATTCCTCAAAAAGTTGTTACTCAAAATGTCATTGGTCTCATCAAAGGTTCCGATCCGGTTCTGAATAATGAATACATAGTAATTGGTGCTCATTATGACCATTTGGGAATGGGTGGCGAGAATTCCGGTTCACGGGTTCCTGACACAATTGCCATACACCATGGTGCCGACGACAATGCCTCCGGAACAGCCGGTGTAATTGAATTGGCTCAGAAACTTCAGTCCGATCGTGCAAATCTCAAACGGAGTATTGTGCTTGTAGCGTTTGCTGGTGAAGAAATGGGACTGCTCGGATCAAAGGAATTTGTAAAGAATCCTCTGGTGAGCCTTAAAAAAGTTGAAGCCATGATCAATATGGATATGATAGGTAGGTTAAACCCCGAAACCAAGGCCATCAGTGTGGGCGGCACCGGCACTTCCACTGAGAGCGATTCTATAATCACACTTCTTTCTGCTAATCGTCCATATAAAGTTATGCATTCGCCTGACGGATATGGTCCCTCTGACCATGCATCGTTTTACAGCGAGAATATTCCGGTGTTTTATTTTACAACCGGCGCTCATGAAGATTATCATACTCCGACCGATGATGCTGAAAAAATTGATTACGATGGAGAAGCTTCACTTCTGAATATGGTATATGATCTCACTGTTCTACTGGCTGATCGGGAGCAATCACTGGTTTTCCGTGAAGCAGGTGCAAAACAGGGAGCCCGTTATGGCAGGAATATGAAAGTCACGCTCGGAATTGTACCTGATATGGTTTCGAGTGATAATAAAGGATTACGAGTAGATGGAACCCGAAAGGGGGGACCGGCAGAAAAAGCTGGAATTCGCAAAGGAGATGTTATCATAGCTCTGGAAGGGCAGCCGGTTACCAACATTTACGATTACATGGCACGATTGGTTAAATTGAAACCGGGACAAGTTGCAACAGTTGAAATAATGCGTGAAGGAAAGAAGGAAGTGATTATTGTCCAATTTTAATTCTGAATCCTCATGTTGCATTTTTTAACTAGGGATTTGATATTCAAATTTCTGAAATTCGGGGTCGTCGGAGCCTCAGGGATGATAGTCGATTTTGGGTTCACATACCTGCTGAAGGAAGTTATAAAGGTTCAGAAATATGTTGCTAATGCCGTCGGGTTTACCATTGCAGCAACTAATAATTATTTCCTGAACAGGTGGTGGACTTTCCACAGTCATAATCCTAACATTGGCATGGAATATACCAAGTTCATATTTTTCTCTCTTCTTGGCCTGGGAATCAATATGCTTGTAATCTGGGTGCTTGTTAGCCGGTACAAGCGCAACTTTTACGTATCCAAACTCTTTGCGATCGGGGTTGTGACCTTTTGGAATTTTATTGTCAATGTAATTTATACTTTTTCATAATAAACCAGGCAATAAATACATTTTGTTAAGTATTAATTATTGAACCTGGGTCTTGGTCATGCTTTCAGGTATTACCAGGATATAATTCGCTAATCCTTCTGATTCTTCTTCAAGATCATTCAATTCTTTTTGCTGGGTCGAGGAAATAGTAATAATCTTTAATTTGGGATTAGCCTGTTTCAAATGCCAGAGAATACTCTGGAATCGATCGCTATGATAACTTCCGTTGAAATGAAGGAAAGTCTTACCAGGCTTCCAGTTAGCCAGTATAAAATGAGCCATTGTTGCATCTTTGATTACCTGAGCCTTGGCAATGTTTTCAGTTTCATGACTGGGCGCATCTCCCATTTTACTTATAATATCTTTGTAACATGGCAGCTCAGGATCGTATTTAACCGGAAGTGGTGCAATAAATTTCAAGGCTTCCGGATCGAGGGCCTTAAGAATCTCAAATCCTCCTTTATTCACCATCGAAGCATAACGACGGGGAATATTGGTGGCTATAAATCCAAGACTACTGTCACGGGCAAATGCTAGCAACGGTTTGTAATCAGTTTTATAATTCTGCCATAAACGGGCTTCAGTTTCAAAGTTCTTATCTTTTATCAGTTTTGCCAGGTACTCGTTAATTATAAGTTGGTTATCGGCCTCAAACATTTCGGCACCAAGTATCAGGTTCTTGCCTTTTTCTTTGAACAAATCGGCTGTGAGTTCATATTCAAGCCAATGGCAGATCGGCATATCATGTAACTCGCCGAAAAATACTATATCTGCATCGGCCGCGTCCTTAAGCAAGTCAGTGTATGAAGCTGATTTCCCCTTTTCAGTGAAGAGACGGTAAGCAGGTTTATCCGACTTCATTGACATAAACAGTAAGACTAAAGCGGTGATCAGGATGATTTGCTTCATAATAGCACAATGTGAGTATGAGTTGTTGAAATGAAGGGAAACGGAAAAACAGGAATTATTTTTTGAGTTTCTCACCCTGAAACATAAGGGGAAGGAGATTGTTCATACCATTAACCATCCAAACCAGCCCATAGCTTCCCTGCATCCAGATACTGATCGGTTTACCGGAGAGGTTCTCATACTCGGCCAGGACCTGCCGGCATGCACCGCATGGGGTAACCGGGTGTTGAAGTCCAAATGGTTCAGTTCTGGCTACAACAGCTATATTTAATATGGCAATACCCGGGTAATTGCTGGCTGCGTTAAATACTGCAACGCGCTCAGCACAAAGTCCTGAAGGGTAAGCTGCATTCTCTTGGTTGTTCCCCGTTACAATTAAACCAGTTTCGAGTTCTAAAGCGGCCCCGACATTAAATTTTGAATAGGGCGCATAAGCTGATTTACATGCCTCCCAGGCTTTGGAAAGCAATAGTCTTGTGGAATCATTCAATTCATCCGGCGAACTGTACTCTTTATAGGCTATGTTGAGCGAATGTTGAATCATCTTGAATAAATATGCCGTAAAGATATAAGAAATAGCCTTGATTGTATAACCTTTAACTGAAAATGAGAATATTAATGGATCGTCGCGGATTCTATCTTGCCTTCGAAAAACTAATTATCACCATTGAAAATCTGTTGATCATGCAAGTAAAGCTCCAGTGGCTATCCAAATCAATACAATTCAGTTTGATTCTCCACTTTATCAGGCATTTCTTCCTTAACTTCATTATTAATTAAAGCAAACAGAAAAAGGGAAGTAAAATAGGCATAAAAGGTCAACCCTTCCTGGCTCTCGATAGTATCTTCGGTAAATATAGATATCATGAAAATCAGCCAGAAGATCATATATAAATAGTTATGATACCCCTTGGTAATTATCATTGGGTATATTAAAGAAAAAATAAACCAAAGCAGCCCAATGATTCCAAATGTAACAGTTATTGATAGAAACTGGTTATGCGAACGCAACCGGTTTTTCGGATCAAGTGAGGATTTAATTTTTTCATATTGTTGACTGAAAGCATCGGGAGCATCTCCCGTACCAACTCCAAACAAGAGATGCTGTTTTATCAGGATCAGCGATGTTCGCCAATACTCAAAACGTTGCAGGAGAGAACTGGAATTAGCATTACCATAACGGCGGTAATTATCCCACCCATTAAGGAAATTATTAATCTGAGTCCTAATGTTGAAGCCATTACCATTATTGGGATTGGTCATTCCGGCTTCTATTTTTTGAATATCCTGTGAAGTCAGATGGGCCACGCCAACTGAATCTTTACGGAGATTCTTTGAGGCGAGATAGCGGATAAGAGTATAGCGTAATACCTGCTGTTTACTATCTAGGCTGTCAAAAAGCATTTTACTTCGCTGAGCCCATGATTTCCGTAATTCTTTTTCGCAAATGTACAGACCTACATATTGACCATTCTCAACCCGGAAGTTCACGGTATCATGATAATATGAGTTCCCTTGAATTGTGTACGCATCAAGTTGTGGAAAGTAAACTTGTTCTTTATGATAGAATTGCTTGACAACAGATGAGAAATAAACAATTGGTGCAATTAATAATGCCAGACCTGAAACAAGGAAAATGATTCGTCTCTTTATACTAGAACCCTTCAACGCCTCAAAGAGCAGAACAATAATTGCTACAATAACCAGAATTGATAATCCGGTTGTATAGCGAAGGTAGATCATGAAAAAAACAAACCAAATAGCCAATATTATCAAGAATGTTTTTTGCCATGAGGTAAAGAAATTATGTAATCGAACAAAATAAAAAAGGATGAAGATGGCAAAAACAGCATTAAGACTGAAGCGGATGTGAGAAGTATGTGCGTCAATCGCCCTTGGATCAGCCACTGAAAGATTGAAGTAAAGCACGAGGCGGTAGATTGTACCGCCAAAAATGGCAAAAGCATAACCTGTCAGGAGTAGGTATAGGGTTCGGGTATTTACCTTTGGACCGGTTGAAAAGAAAAGTGGCAGAAGCAGGAGTGGAAGCTTGGTGCGAAGATCCTTGAATGCATAATGGAAATCACTAGTATATAATAATCCGATGACATGCAAAAATAATAACGAAGTAACCGCCAGTGCCGCTTTGTTTTTAAAAAATTCCCTGAACTTGGCAATTAATGAATTGAATATAGAAATTAAAAAATCTCTGAAGAACCGAATAAAACGAAGTGGGAAATTGCGTGCTCCTTTTTTAAATTCTTCGATATATTTTATATCAGAATTATGAAACAACCAGAATCCCATTACCACGAACTGGAATATGCTTGTAGTATACTTTGAATTTGGAATTGAGGCTGCCAACAGTAACAGCGCAATGTGATAAAATGTTGCGCTCCAGTAAGAAATCCTGTTCTTCATGCTTTTCATGCAGCCTGGATGATAAAATTATATTTTTTTACCATCAGCTGATTTCACCGATTTTTTTATTGAACCATCAAGGATACCGGTATAGGTCTGGGAATCGTTAACCAATTGAATTGAACGGGTAATATCCGGATCGGCTGGAAGTGAAGCTTCTATTCGTCCTTTCTGATAATAATAGCGGCTCACGATCTCATTTTGGATCAGTTCCTTTATCTCATCCTTATTGTCAGTAAGATCCTTGGTTTTATGCTGCGCAATGCTGGTTTGAATTGCTTCAAAACTGCTTTTTACCTCTTTCCAGCAACCTTCAGCCTCAGCTGCTTTTTTGAGCTTTGTCATTTCATATTCTACGGAAGTTGTAAAGTCAAATCCCTTGGATGTAAGGAAACTGACGAAATTATCATAATCGGCATCAGTGTATTCGAAATTCCCGGCAGGAGCTATGCTTGCATGTTCCCTGGCATATTTGGTGGCATAATCAAACACCAGGTATTTGGTGATCAGGTTGTAGGAAATAGAACTGTAACGCAGTGTATCCATTTCAATATCTGGGGCAATTCCTTTGCCATCGTAAACAGTCCTTCCGTGTTGTGTTTTATATGCACTGATAAGTGAATCAGGAACGTGCTCGGCCACTCCATGAGAATCATGATGCGAGTAATCGATCGCCTGTATGCACCTTCCGCTGGGAATATAATATTTGGCAACAGTGATCTTCACCTGTGTGTTGTAGGTCAAAGGATATACATTCTGCACAAGGCCTTTGCCAAAAGTCCTGCGACCGAGGATTACAGCCCTGTCAAGATCTTGAAGGGAACCGGCAACAATTTCGGATGCAGAGGCACTTGATCCGTTTACCAGGACAATAAGTGGAAGTGTTTCATCCACAGGATCAAGCATGGTTTTATAGGTTTTGTTTTTATCCAGTTGTTTCCCTTTTGTGCTTACTACCATTTCACCTTTCTTCACAAAAAGATTGACCAGGTTTACGGCTTCAGTGAGTAATCCTCCGCCATTGTCGCGAAGGTCGAGTACTAGCCCGGTAAGATTATTTTTCTGTTTCAATTCCTGAAGTGCTTTTTTTACATCTCCTGAGCAGTTTTGAGTAAAACTTGTAAGCTTGATATACCCCACTTTTTCGTTTAACATACCATAATACGGAACCGATTCCACTGTTATCTTTTCCCTTGTAATATCCATAAGGAGTGACCTGGGTTCTCCTTCGCGCTCAATAAGGAGTTTCACCGTAGTGCCAGGCTGTCCTTTCAATATTGTACTGATATCTTCCACTGATTTTCCTGATGTGCTTTTATCATTGATCTTTAAAATCCTGTCACCAGCTTTGAGTCCCGATTTCTGCGCAGGTGCTTTTTCATAAGGTTCAGAAATAACAATATAATCTCCTTGTTTATGGATCAAAGAACCAATTCCTCCATATTCTCCGGTTGTCATAAACCTGTAATCTTCAATTTCAGCTTCTGGAATATAATTGGTATAAGGGTCAAGTGATTCGAGCATGGCATCAATACCAGTACGGATGATTTGCGAAGGATTGATGTCATCCACATAATTCGCGTTAAGCTCTTTGTAGAGCGTAACGAAAATATCGAGGTTCTTCGAGATTTCGAAATTTTGCGAATTCTGTGCTTTGATTGTACTACAAGGAAGCAGAAGAACTACAATTATTGATACTATGGTGAAACTCAGCGTGTTCATATTCAGTGATTTCATTTTAAGAGTTGTCAGCAATTTGGTGAGATATTGATTGAGTAAATTAGGGTACCGGATCATATCCTTGTCCGCCCCAGGGATGACATGATGCAATTCGTTTAATGGTGAGCCATCCTCCTTTGAAAGGGCCATGCTTCAATATTGCTTCGACTCCATATGCCGAACACGTTGGAGTGTAGCGGCAGGAAGGCGGAAGATATGGCGAGATGGCGTACTGGTAGAATCTGATTAGCGCAATCATCAATCTGCTAAGCACTTTCTTCATTTATGCTGATTAAACATTTTTCCAGCAAATTAGTTTCAGGAAATAGGTAAAGTCTGATTTGTTGGTGTAAAAGTTAGAATTAGTAAAAGTGGACAACTTCCTGATAACGCAGTTTTCAAGTGTTTATTTTACAATTTCCAGCCTTCAATTATGTCATCAAAGGTAACAAAAATGACAACCGGAATGCAGGATAAGCTCCGTGTTGAAACATAACGGAGATATCAGCAATACTGATTCAATAAGGTCTTTCCTACGATGGTGGCTATTCTTCACGAGTTTCAGGAACTGTCTTTTCATCCATCTTAATTATTTGCTGCAAAGCAAGAAGAATGATCCCTTCCATTTGACTATATTCAATCAACTCCCGGCCAGTATAAATGAAAGCGATCAGGCATCCTTCATGTTTTTCAACCAGATATTCGAATAAAACCTGCTTCCTTTTACGATATGCCTCCCGGAATAAACGTTTTAAACGGTTACGCTCGGTAGCATGCCTTATAAATTTTTTTGGTACTGTAATTAAAAGTTGAACTGGAACAGGCATATTTGAATCTGTTTTCAGAAACATAACTTTTATAGGGCGTATGAATAAGGATGTCCCCTCATCAAATAGTTTTTCGATAAGTTTTTGGTTGCATAACTTTTCGTTTTTGCCAAAAGTAAATCTGATCGCTGGCTGCTCCATACAATGAATAAGTGCATCAAAGTTAGTAAACAATGTAGTTAACTCATTTAATGAAGCTTTAATGAAAGTATCACCCATCTTTCAAACAATAAAAAAAACTCCCCTGTTACAAGGACAGTATTATATTTTCACAGAATGGGTCTTTATTTCTTATTATTCTTTGATAGAAACTGATCAATGGCCATAGTCATGGAAGGTGCAGTAACACTGGGGGCAGGGATGTTTACTATCAGTCCTGCATCAGTGGCTGCCTGAGCAGTTGTTGCTCCAAAAGCGCCGATTAATTTATCCCCTTGTGTAAAATTTGGCCAATTATGAAATAGTGATCTGATTCCTTGTGGACTAAAAAAAACAATCATATCAAATAAATTAATATCAATCAATTCATTCATCTCAGCCGGTAATGTGCGGTAAAGGACAGCCTCGCGGTAAGCTACCTTAAGGGAGTCAAACATATTAGGTAATTCTTTATTATGACTATCCGAACAGGGAATCAGAAAATTTTCTGTTTTGTGTTTCTTAACCGTATCAAGCAACTGATTTATATCCTGGGCATGAAATATTTTGCGTTTACGGAACTGGACATATTTCTGTAGGTAAAACGCTATAGACTCCGACATGCAGAAATATTTCATGGTCTCTGGAACATCAATTCTTACTTCTTTAGCAATACGGAAAAAATGATCAACCGCGTGTTTGCTGTTGAATACCACCGCTGTATACTCGTTGATATAAATTTTCTCATCACGGAATTCACGGGTGGTAACACCTTCAATCTTAAAAAATTTATGAAACTCGAGGTGAACACCGTGCTTTTTAATGATATCGCCGTAGGGAGATTTTTCAATCTCAGTAGGAACTGGCTGAGAAATTAGTATGTTCTTGACTTTCAACACGTTCGGTTTTTTATCAGTTCTACACTATGAATATCAAAAACAGGCTTTTCAAAACTGCCTGATTACTTTTATTAGCAATAAAAGTGGTAAAATTTCGAGGGTGCAAAGGTATAAAATTAAATAGAATACTGAAAACTTTGTATTAGATAAACCTATCGAAATACTTCTAATGAATCTATATGTCAGTAATATTGATATCAAACCCAATGCTATCCACATAAAGGGTTGCTCTTGAAAATAAACGATGAGAAGTATCACCGGGAAAAGTAAAATGCCTGTTGTATGATTGAAAATCAGGGCATTTAAACGATATGCATGAGCATGTTCATTGGTTTTAAATATTGCACCTGCTAATCGGGTAAAAAAAGCTTTTATCATCATAAAACCAATCACGGAAATAATAATAAAAAGAAAAATTAACTGATTTGATGCAAACTGTATAAAAAAAGAAGGGCTATAATCTAAAAACCGGTAAATAAAGAGAGAAAAAGAGCTAATGTAAATGAATCCCAGACCCAGTGAAATGCGTTCATTATACAGATTCCCTTCACGTTCCAGTTGATTCACATAATAAGGGAGTGCAACAGAACGTATAATTTGTCTAAGCCGCTTTGAATGGTTGGCCTGAATCCAGGCAAGAATGATAAGGCAAATAACAATAATACAAGTAATCCAGTCTATTGATTGCTTGTGAATTAACCTTGGCCCTTGTGAGGAAGGTGAAAGTTGATGTCCTGTAAATATTGAAGGGCCTTGAAGGAGTTGCTGAACACCAGGCCGGGCTGAAATATAATCGTAAATGCTGAAATCATAATATTTCCTCAGTGAATCATTATGCGGCAGGTGGGACTGATTCGTGTAAGGGACATAATAGTCGAAAAATCCTGCCGTGTCGTTCAAATGTGGTACGACCTTACATCGGGGCAGGTGCTCGTTCATCTGGGAATTATTAAAAGGCAAAATTACAAAAACAGAACTAGATATTTCCGAAAGTAATTCCCGGGCATTTGACCAGATTAAAGTTTTGGCCATGGAATTGCTTTTTATGATGAAAAAAGTCTCAATTGGATACTTTACGCCTTAAATATATTCTACCTTTGCACCGAAATTAGTAAAATACTTTTTAAGTTACTGATTTACAGTTGAAAAAGATTGATCTGACAACTTTTGACTACCCAAATAAACAATAGCAACAATGACCGAAATTATTGCGAAACTGGAAGATTTCAGCCTGAGCAAATCCACCAAACAGAGCGGTGCCTTGCAAAAAGTTGGTATAATCGGCTGTGGGTCGATGGGGCAGGAAATTGCCAAAACGATAAGTCAGCATGGATTTGATGTAGTTATCATCGACCTTGATGAAAAAAGAGTAAATGACGGATTGGGTGGCATAACCCGGTTGATTGATGATGAAATTCGTCGTTGGGGAATGACACAAAGCGAAAAACGCTTGATCATGTCGCGAATCAAAGGATCAGTTGATTATCTTGCCTTAGCTGATTGTGATGTTGTACTTGAAGCTATTAACTCCCGCAAACCCGGCACAAGCCTTGAAGTCCGGAAGGAAATATTCCGCAAAGTTGAGTCTATGGTACGCCGCGAAACCATTATTACTTCCAATACTGCCACACTAATGATTTCCGATCTTGCATCAGGGCTGGAGTTCCCTGATCGTGCTGTTGGCTTGCATTTTCTGTCTCCTACCGATAAAGTTAAAGTGCTGGAAGTTGTTCGCAGTGCCAAAACATCAGATGATGCCTTTGAGCAGGCATGCCGCTTTGTAAGAATGCTAGAGAAAAAACCAATTCGACTCATGGAATCGCCTGGAAACATAAGCACACGTATGATCATTGTGATTATTAACCAGGCTTGCGAAATGTTAATGGAAGGTATTGCATCAGCTCAGGACATTGACGAACTGATGAAAACCAGTTTAGGCCATCAGTTCGGACCCTTCGAACTGGCCGATCGTATTGGATTAGATAAACTTCAGAAATGGATGGAAAACCTTTTTGCTGAATTCGGTGAGCATTCCTATAAGGCATCACCTGTGATAAAGCGTCTCGTTAGAGCCAATAATCTTGGAAAGGCAATGGGACAAGGTTTTTATAAATACGATCCTAATGGCAGGATTATCGGGAACAGTGTTACTTGTCCCGAATTCAAATAAAGAAGGCATTATTAATAATTTGCGGAAGTAGCCCTGATCTGTCAGTGGGTTAAACGGACTAAAAAAAATAACAAATGAAAATTATAGTTTTGAACTGTGGTAGTTCATCCATTAAATACCAACTTTTTAATATGCCTTCCAATGAAGTATTGGCAAAAGGCCTTGTTGATAAAATCGGGCTGAAAGGTGCTTCTGTAAAACATAACTGTTCCAATGGCGAAGTGCTGAAACTTGAAGGTGAGATTCTTGATCATCAGGCTGGTATTGAATATGTTTTGAGTATACTGATGAATGACAAATATGGAAGCGTAAAGGACTTGAATGAAATCGGAGCATTTGGCCACCGGGTGGTTCATGCAGGTGAAAAATTCGCCAACAGTGTACTCATTACCCCCGATGTTGTGCAAGCCCTTGAGGAATGCATTGACTTGGCGCCTTTACATAATCCACCTAACCTCGAAGGCATCTATGCTATAACCCGACTTTTGCCAGATGTTCCTCAAGTTGGAGTTTTCGATACTGCTTACCATCAAACAATGCCTGAACAGTCCTTTTTATATGGCATTCCTTATTCGTTGTATGAAAAGTACAAGGTACGACGTTACGGTTTTCACGGTTCCAGCCATCGCTATGTGTCGAAACGTGCCGCTGAAATGTTGGGACAGGATATGAAAGATCTTAAAATCATTAGTTGTCACCTTGGCAATGGGGCATCGATGTGTGCGATAAAAGATGGCAAATCGATGGATACTTCAATGGGTATGACTCCAATCGAAGGCCTTGTGATGGGAACCCGTTGCGGTGATCTCGATGCCGGAGCACTACTTTATATTGCTGACAAGGAAGAAACCAGTATTCCTTTCACTAGTACTTTATTGAATAAACATAGCGGAATGCTCGGTTTATCAGGTGTCTCAAGCGATATGCGTGATATTGAAGTCGCAGCAGCCGAAGGCAACCATCGGGCAAAGGTGGCTCTTGATATTTATCATTATCGTATTAAAAAGTATATTGGATCTTATGCTGCAGCAATGGGGGGTGTGGATGTAGTCATTTTCACTGGTGGTGTAGGTGAAAACGCCTTTATTACGCGTCAGGAGTGCTGTAGTGGTTTAGAATTTATGGGATTGGAATTTGATATTGAAAAAAATTCAAAAGTACGTGGTAAAGAAGCAATTATTAGTAAAACTGGTTCAAAAGTTACTATAATGGTTGTGCCTACAAATGAAGAATTAGTCATAGCACAAGACACTTTTGAGATTGTTACCGCATAACGTCGATGCAAAACAATAAAAAAGCTGCTGATAAAGCAGCTTTTTTAATATAATGGATATTGTAATCCTGAAATGTCAGAATTTTTTCCCTGTTGAACCGGATTTTTTTGCAAGTATATACATATCAACAGAGCAATTAAATGTCTGTCCATCAGCAATTTGAAATTCAGTCAGACTTGGACTTCCAAGACCGCCTGAACCATACCAACCTACATAATCGGTTAATGACCAGCCGCCACTATTATCAATATCTTTCCAGACATCCAGGTAGTAATTGCCTGCTATAACATTGGTTAAAGTAAAACTGACACTTGCTCCTCCTCCTGTTACAGATCCGAATTTTATCGGCTGGTTGGCGACCCAGTTATCATAAGAAGTATAAATACTAACTTTTGCATTCGATAAATCACCTGATGTTCCGGCTGGGAACTTTGCTGTGCCTGTGATCTGTGTTACTGGAGGTAAAACAGTTAATGCACCATTGCCGACCGCTTGTCCTCCTTTTCCGTCACTAACTGTTACGGTAACTGAATGAGCGCCAGCTGTAGAAGGTGCTGTCCAGGATACATTTGCACCTGTTCCTGAAACGGAACCACCGGTTACTGTATATCCATATGTTAATGGATCATTTTCAGGGTCACTGGCAGTTACTACAATATTGACAATTCCACTAGCGTTTACTGATCCAGGTGTCACTACAACAGAAGTAATCGTTGGACTTTTGTTGGTAGCATCTTTTTTACAGGAAGAAAAACCGATAGCAAGCATACCAATAAATGCTACCGTCATAAAGAGTAAATTTTTGTTTCTCATTTTTGGAAAGGTTAGGTTAGACTTAGGAAGGTAATTCGTGTTTATTCTAGGCTAGATTAGCTAATTTCAAAATTAGGAGCAAAGTTTAACTTTAACAATCATATGATCAATCTTGTTTGCCAAATTTAATATTTTTTTAATATAAAGGGTAATAACAAATATAGTTAATATTATATATATAAGATAGCACTAGCGTTGCGTTGTTTTTAATGAATGTTCTTTGAAACACTTGATATATATTCGTTTGCGGATATTTGGTTCGATCACTGATTTGAAATCAGTTTTGTCGTCCTTTGTTCAAAAAGTACTTTATGAACAGAGGCAAGATGGTTTTCGCTCAATTGATGGATGATACTTACTTCGGCATCTTCAAGTATTGTGTGAAAAGGTACAATGGTGATTACAAAAATCGAGGTCTAACTTGCTGGAAGCAGTTTCTGTGTATGTCATTTGGGCAATTAACTCATCGTGAAAGTCTTTCTGACACTGCACTTTGCCTCAAATTGCATTAGGACAAACTTTATCATCTTGGAATTGGGCAGCCTTTTAATAAGTCAACTTTGTCAAGGGCAAATGAAAGTCGAGATTGGCGAATTTTTAGGGATTTTGGACTTAAAGTAATCGACTATGCCAGAACCTTATGTAAAGACGACAATTTATTGGATTTAAAACTCAAGGGAAGAGTTTTTGCTCTCGATGCTTCGGTAATTGATTTATGCATTGATGTATTCTGGTGGGCAAAGTTTAGATCGACAAAAGCAGCTATAAAACTGCACACTTTGCTTGACCTGAAAACAGCAATACCTGAGTATGTCTTTATTACGGATGGTTCGGTTCATGAGGTAAATATTTTGGACTACTTTTCTTTTCCAGCTGGCAGCTATTTGGTAATGGATAGAGGATATGTAGATTTTGTACGTCTGATGAACCTGGCAAACGAAAGAACCAACTTTGTTATCAGAGCAAAAGAAAATATGAAGTACCGTGTTGTTGCATGCAGGGATGCAGACAATGAGAAAGGCGTTCTTTATGACCAAACCATTTTACTTACAGATAAGTTGACTTCAAAAAAGTACCCTAAAAAACTGAGGAGAATTGGATTTGTTGATGAAGAAACAGGCAATACGTTTGTCTTTCTTACAAATAACTTCAAGCTATCTGCTTTGACAGTTGCTGCATTGTACAAATACCGATGGGGGATTGAATTGTTTTTCAAGTGGATAAAACAGCATTTAAAGATCTTAACATTTTGGGGGCAAAGCGAAAATGCTGTAAGGACACAGGTTTGGATAGCAATATCAACTTATGCCCTGGTTATTATTGCTAAAAAGAAAT
>JANXXZ010000062.1 GCA_025350385.1 Bacteroidales bacterium | reverse complement strand
TGGAAATGGGGGCCGAAATCCGTATTCATGACCCATATGTGGATCATTGGTATGAGCTTGAAAGCCAGGATGATTATCCATCGCCGGGCCATTCATGGAGCCGTTTCTTCCGCAACCAGGAACATTTAACCGAAGCCAGGGTTGAGAAAGATCTGCCTGCAATGCTGAAAGGAGCGGAAGCCGTAATTTTTGCCGTGCCACATACCGAATACCTTTCCCTTTCACCAGATGATGTCGTAAAATGGGCCGGGCAACCCCTTGCCGTGATCGATTGTTTCGGGATATTGCCTGATAGCGCCATCAAACGCTATTTCGAACTGGGTTGCGAGGTGAAAGCACTTGGGCGGGGACATATACAGCGGATCAAGAGTGAGGTGAAGAATATAATTTAAGTTGATCCTTCCAAAACTTGGAGTTCTGAGCATCCCTTGCGTCTCCGCGGTAATAATTTAACCGCAACGACGCAAAGGCTATTGCAAAGGACGCAAAAAAATATCCTGCCACAACGATATCCAGCTCCTGGCTGTAATTCAGGCCTTATTCTATATTTTCCTGAATTGTTTTCCTATCACATTGCCATTATGTCAGTAATCTGCCATTTAATCGTGCAGAAAATAATTTATATGAATATGAACCCTTACCTTTGCAGAGTTTTTTACATAAATCAGGTATTTCCAAATGGACATACTCACCATTAAACAGCGTTTTGGGATCATTGGTAATGCCCCGGCACTTGAAAGGGCGATTGACATAGCCAGGCAGGTAGCGCCTACAGATATTTCGGTTCTCATTTCAGGTGAAAGCGGGGTAGGCAAAGAGGTGTTTCCGCAGATCATTCACCAGTTAAGCGCCCGTAAACACGGGCCGTATATAGCCGTTAACTGCGGCGCAATCCCCGAAGGCACCATTGATTCCGAGCTTTTCGGGCACGAAAAAGGCTCCTTTACAGGGGCCATGGAAGCCCGTAAAGGGTATTTCGAAGTGGCCAACGGAGGAACTATTTTCCTTGATGAGGTGGCCGACCTTCCCCTGTCAACGCAGGTCAGGTTGCTAAGGGTGCTGGAAACCGGGGAATTCATTAAAGTAGGTTCCTCCAAGATGCTTAAGACCGATGTCCGGATTGTTGCAGCATCCAATATTGATATCCCGGCTGCCATTGAAGAGGGTAAATTCAGGCAGGACCTGTATTACCGTATGAATACCGTTCCCATTGCCGTTCCTTCCCTTCGTGACCGGAAAGATGATATTCTCCTGCTTTTCAGGAAGTTTTCGGCCGATTTTGCAGAAAAGTACCGAATGCCTGCGCTGGAACCTGATGAAGAAGCAAAGCAGATCCTGATGGATTACCGGTGGACGGGAAATATCCGGCAGCTTAAGAACCTGGCTGAACAAATTTCGATCATTGAACAAAACCGGGTGATTACTGCACCAATACTTCGAAAATACCTTCCGGAATCGCTCACTCGCGATCTTCCTGTGCTCTACCGCGATTCTCACGGCAAAAATGAATTCAGCGAACGGGAACTGATGTACAAAGTGTTGTTCGACATGAGGCGTGATATTAATGAACTCAAGAAGCTTGTTGTGGACATTGCAGGGCCCGAAGTTTTTTCTTCGCATAAGCAGCAGGGAAATGCCCCGGGAATGGATTCACTTTACCAGGAGTATGATAAACGACAACCGGAAAGAACACATGCCGTGGTTCATCAGCCCAAAGAAGTTGAAGAGGATGAACCTTTTTCTCCCTCTGAAGTGCTTGAAGAATCATTGTCGCTGCAGCGGAAAGAAATGGATATGATCCGGCTCGCCCTGGATAAATATTCGGGTAAACGCCGCAATGCGGCTCGTGAACTTGGTATTTCGGAGCGAACGTTGTATCGCAAGATCAAGGAATACGGGATAAAAGGATAGTTCTAAAATAAATATAAAACAGTTCATCTGAAGTGACCGGAGGTAATAATTTTAGCCAAACGATCGTTTAAATTGTATACTGCCAATTGCCATAAGACTATACAAAATGTTCAGGAAAATTCATCTCGCTTTCTTGTTCTCAGCCTTTCTTATAATGACTGGCTGCGGGATATACTCGTTTACAGGCGCATCCATTTCACCGGATGTCAAAACTGTTTCCATCAAGTATTTCCCGAATAACTCAGCAATGGTGCAGCCAACGCTTAGCAGGAAGTTCACAGAAGCCTTGCGTGATAAGTTTACTAGCCAGACGAATCTTGTCATGGTAAGTTCAAAAGGTGATCTGAATATTGAAGGTGAAATTACCAGCTACTCTACAGAACCGGTTGCTATCCAGGGTGATCAGAAAGCAGCCATGCAACGTCTTAAGATATCGGTTAACGTTAGGTTCACAAATACCAAGGATGAGAAGCAGAATTTTGAGACCGTTTTCACTAAATATAAGGATTATGATGCACAACTCCGTTTATCGGATGTTGAAGAAAGCCTGATTGACCAGATTGATGAAGAACTTACACAGGACGTGTTTAATAAGGCGGTGGTGAATTGGTGAGGAATAATGACAATGGACAATTGACAATGGACAAT
>JANXXZ010000016.1 GCA_025350385.1 Bacteroidales bacterium | reverse complement strand
CATTCGGTATTCGTTAATCATCATTCGTAATTCATTAACTGATAAATCATTAATATCGAACACCGATTAAAGAATGATAAATTTCGAAGTAGTTTAACATGCATAACTAAACTACAGCCTTTGGTGTTTGGCGTATGGTGTTTGGCGTCTCACATCTTAGTATCCACATCCTCCAATTTTCAAATTGTCCCATTTTCAATTTTCAATTTCCCCCTGTCCCCTGGTCTCCATGTCCCCTGGTCCCCTTGTCCTCTTTTCCCCAAGTCTCCTTGTCACAATATACTATCCGGAAATTTTCACCGTTAGTTGTTAAATACCCGCTGTTGATAAATCATACGACCTTTCTCAATATGCGTCAGTCAATAGCTGTAATTTTAAACCTGATTCTCATCTGTTCCACATGAATATGCGTTCATTCGTAAGAAATGTCCTTATTTTTATTGCCATAAGCCTGTCGTTACAGATCTATTCACAGCGAACCTATTCGTACCAGCCTCCCCAGGCCGAATATGATAATGCGACGGATCTGTATGCTAAAGGCAAATATGGCTCAGCCTTGGAAATATTTGATAAACTGGCCGAAAGCGGGGAATCAAACCTGCAGGCCGGATCATCCTATTATGCAGCCCTCTGTGCTGTCCAATTATTCCATCCTGATGCCACAAAAAGGCTGGAGAAGTTCATTGGCAAATACCCCCAGAATGCCCAGGTAAATAATGCATGGTTTGAACTGGGAAAACAGAATTTCCTGAGCAAGGACTACAGCAAAACTATTGATAGCTTTAAAGAACTCGATATCTACGAACTGAGCAACGAGCAACAATCGGAATATTTCTTCAAGTCAGGCTATTCCTATTTCAAACTCAATATGTTGCCCAAAGCCAGGGAATCCTTCGCTCTTGTAAAGGACAAGCCCAATAAATACCATGCTCCTGCCAATTATTATTACGCACACGTTTGCTACCAGGAGAAAAATTATGAAACAGCGCTCATCCACTTCGAAAAAGTAGCCAAGGATGAAACGTTCCGTGATGTGGTGAACTATTATATAGTTCAGATCTATTCAATGCAGGGGAAGTACGATGAACTCCTGACCAAGGCCATTCCTCTGCTTCAGCAGGGAGATGATAAAAAGACGGCTGAAATGTCCCGTCTTGTCGGAGATGCATATTACCATAAGAAACAGTACAAGGAGGCCCTGACCTATTTCAAAAAGTACCTGGCAGGCAATCCAAAAAGTGTTTCGCGTAATGATTATTACGAAATGGGTTATGCCAACTATCAGTCAGGTAATTATACCGATGCAATAAAGAATTTCCAGCAAGTGGCAATAAACCAGGATTCGCTTTCTCAGAATGCTTATTACCACCTGGGTGACTGTTATCTTAAGACCAACCAGAAACGCTATGCTTTCAATGCATTCAGCTCAGCCTCAAAAATTAAACTCGACCCGGTTATTGCCGAAGACGCCCTTTTCAACTACGCAAAACTGGCCATCGAGCTCTCATACAATCCATATAATGAGGCAGTTGTTGCGATCCAACTCTATATTAATGAATACCCGAAATCTCTCCGGCGCGATGAGGCATATGGCTATCTCGCCGATCTTTACATGCTTACGCGGAATTATAAGAATGCGCAGGCTTCCATTCAGCAGATCAAAAAACGGACTGCCCGCCTGGATGCCGCTTACCAGAAGATTTCCTATTACAGGGCTATCGAACTCTTTAATGAAAGCAATTTCGATGATGCCATTGTGCTTTTTAAGGTAGCACAGGAATCCAGTTCGGATAATAACCTGATTTCTGCATCAACCTATTGGATTGCCGAAGCCTGGTACCGGACTGCTCAATGGAAGCAGGCAATGGCATTCTATAACAAGTTCCTCGTTTCACCGGGCGCTATCAACCAACCTTTTTTTAATTCGGCTAATTACAATATCGGGTACTGCTATTTCAAAACCAAAGACTACGGGAAAGCAGCTCTCAGCTTTCGCAAATTTCTTGGCGGAAAATCGCCTGACTATAAGCTGAGCGGTGACGCCAATCTCCGGTTGGGGGATTGTTATTTCATGACCAAAGATTACGGCCAGGCTGTCGATTATTATCAGAAAGCGGTTACTGCCCGGGTTCCCGATGCTGATTATGCAACCTACCAGACAGCCATCTGCTATGGCGTTCAGGGCGATCTGAAACAAAAAATCAGCTATTTGCAGCAGTTGATGACTGAATACAAGAAATCGAACTATGCCGATGAAGCGCTTTATGAACTCGGAACCACTCTTTCAATTCTCAACCGGGATACTGAAGCAATTACATATTTCCAGCGGGTTGTAAAAGAATACCCGAAAAGTACCTATGTAAAAAAATCATTGCTCAAAACAGGGCTTTCCTACTTTAACCAGAATCGCAGTACCGAAGCACTGGCGACCTTACAGCGGGTAGCTAAGGAATACCCCGGGACACCTGAATCAAAGGAAGCCTTAGCAGCTATCAAAAGTATTTACGTGGAAATGAACCAGGTGGATGAATACATGGAGTTTTCAAAGCAGGTGCCACAGGCAGATATTTCAAAGTCGGAACAGGATTCGTTAACTTACACAGCCGCAGAAAACCAATATATGAACGGCGACTGCGACAAAGCCAATTCAGGATTCAGCAAATACATCGGTAAATTTCCCGAAGGAGCGTTTGTAGTGCAGGCCTACTTCTACAAGGCTGAATGTGACTACCGTGCTGAACATTACGACCTTGCATTGAAAGGCTATGAATTTGTTCTTGGTCAGCAACGTTCGCGTTTTACCAATAATGCGGCCCTCAAATCCGCAAGGATCAATTACTTCAATAAAAATTACGAAGCGGCGCTCGACGATTACATCCGCCTCGAAGAAACAGCTGAACAAAGCTCCCAGACCACGGATGCAATTTCCGGGCAAATGCAATGTAATTCTTTACTGGAGAAATATGGCCTGGCTATCCAATCGGCCCAGAGACTGCTGTTGCAAAACAAACTTGCGGATAACCTTGCAACAGAAGCGCATTTCACCATTGCCCGTTCAGCCTATGCCTTGAAAAACAATGACCTTGCCCGCAAGGAATTTGAGGAGACCCTCCGGTTATCACAAAACGAAATGGGAGCCGAAGCCAAATTCATGCTGGCCCAGATTCAATATGACAATAACAGTTATGACGAGGCAGAGAAGAGCATTTTTGCGCTTTC
>JANXXZ010000470.1 GCA_025350385.1 Bacteroidales bacterium | reverse complement strand
GGGTTTTGAATATAAAGCGCTGCCATCTCTTTCATATGAAGCACGCGAAAAGTTGTCAAAACAAAAACCAGCCACTATCGGTCAGGCTTCACGGATCAGTGGAGTATCACCATCAGATATTGCTGTATTGCTTGTTTACCTTGGGCGATAGAAGTTGTTTCACGTGGAACAAACAGAATTAATGGCTGATGATAAGATTAATTACTGAATTAAAAAGAGATTCGAAATTCATGATTTCATCCTTAGCCAAATATGAACGGAATATAATCACTGGCTAATCTGACCAGTTTATTAATAGACAATCAGTAAATGGAAGAAATTCAAAATTGCCCCGTCTGTAATTCTCAAATCTTCGATGCCTGCCTTTCCTGTAGAGATCATTTTCTTTCGGGCGAAATCTTCAATATTGTGCAATGCCATGAATGTGGATTCCGGTTTGTAAATCCCAGGCCTGCCGAGAATAAATTGGGCTTCTATTACCAGTCACCTGATTACATTTCCCATTCCAATAGCAGGAAGGGATTATTTAATAATGTTTATCAGGGGGTTCGGAAATATACCATCAGCCGGAAATATAAAATGATCATGAGTTTTTCACCTGGCAACAGGATTCTTGATGTTGGCTGTGCTACCGGTGAATTCTTGAGTTATATGAAAACCAAGGGATGGGATACGCTTGGAATTGAACCGGACGGATCTGCCAGAAAACAGGCTATCGAAGTTAACGGACTCAACGTTCTGGATGAACCTTATCTGGAACAACTGCCAGATGCATCCTTTGATGTGATAACACTTTGGCATGTACTGGAACATGTTGCTGATCTTTCAGGCCGGATGAAAAGCTTAAACCGGTTACTTGCCCCGGGCGGCATACTTGTAATTGCTGTTCCCAATTCTGATTCGCATGACGCGAAGTTTTACAATGATTTTTGGGCCGGATATGATGTGCCAAGGCATCTCTCCCATTTTTCACCCTCAAGCATGAACAGATTACTGGTTACTTTTGGATTCAAACCCGTGAAAACCCTCCCTATGAGACTTGATGCATATTACGTAAGTTTACTCAGCGAAAAATATCAATTTGGAAAAATACGCTGGCTACCCGGATTATGGAACGGTTTTCAGGCAAACAGCAAAGCAAAGAAGGATGACAACTATTCAAGCCTGATTTTTGTGTCAAAAAAAGTTTAACACCAATACAGGCGTTTTCACGCTTTTAACCCCTTCTGTAGTAATAACCCCTGGAAAATAAGAGATCGTTTATTTAAAGGCTTTATTTTAATCCTCTCTGAACCGCTTAATTAGTAAGGCTTCCGCCTAAAATGGCATGATAACTGGCAATAAATTCAAAAAGTCATCTATTCTTTTGCTTGTAATAAGCTTAGTGGTGTTTCTATTGGGTACAATTATCTCCTATAATCTTAAAAGACAAAACGAACCAAAAAGGATAACGGAAAGGATCAACCGGGAAATCTCTACTGCCGAAACAAAGGTATCATTCGAATTAAAAAAGATCAGTCTGCAAGTTGATGCAAACAACCTTTTAAGCCGGGGCCAGGTTGAAAAAACATATATAAATAATTTTGCAAAAGAAGGGACCATTTTTCTTGCATACCAGGGCGATACGTTGCGCATATGGACTGATATGGCTTTTCAGGCACCCCGGATTCTAACTACTGAAATACTCAGTCAATCATTTATTTTAGGGGGAAATGGTTATTACCTCAGCAAGGTACTTCAAAAGAATGGCTGGACCCTGATAGGTCTTCAATTGGTAAAATTTCAGTATAAACTCCAAAATGATTACCTTCCGGAAGGGTTTTACCCTAAATTCAGTGTTCCATCCAGTGCAGGTATTTCTCTGAAGCCCGGGATATATAATGTCATATCGCATGAGGAAAAATTCCTTTTTTCGCTGATATATGAAAATGATGTTAAACCAGGGACGATTATGATGTTCCTGGTATTCATATTGTATATATCCAGTTTCCTTTGCCTGGTAGCAGCTTTATTGAAGTTATCTCTCTCGTTTATAAGAATTTTCAGGAAAAGATGGATTCTGTTGCTGGTTTTTGTGATTGATGTTATCATCCTCAGGTCAGTCCAATTTCACTTTCAATTTCCAGGCTTTTTATATGATAGCGACCTGTTCAGCCCCGTTTATTTCGCTTCTTCCGAAATACTTCCTTCACTTGGCGACTTGCTGATTAATACGTTGCTTGCATTTCAGCTATCGTATTTTATCTACAGGAATCTATCTGTAAATACCCTTAACTCTTCAAGACCCGCCTGGCTAAATATACTATTCATTATAATTCTCATTTCATCCATTTCAGGCTTATTTGAAGTGGTAACCCTTGTATTAAGGGGGCTGGTGTTAAATTCCAGCATTCCCCTGCGGTTTGATCATATTCTTAGTCTTAACATGTTCAGCCTTGCAGGGTTGGTTGTTATTGCCGCAACCTTGTTTGCTTTTTGGTTACTCTTTGAAACAGCCGGACTTTTGGCGTTGAAACTCTGCAGGAAGCGATGGTATTTACTGTTAATTGCAGGGATCGTGATAACAGGATATGAATGCCTTCATCTGATTAACGGCACGTTTGACCTTTTTCAAGCTGTAATGCTCTGTTTGTTGATTTTCCTCCTCTTTATTAAAGAAAAACAATCTAACTATAAACTGCTTGTAAGCGGTCGCATATTTTTTTTCCTTCTGGTTCTGGCTTTTATGGCTACCTACGTGTTAAATAAATCTACTCTTGAAAGAGAGCATGAGCAGAGAACCATCCTGGCAACTCATTTATCGGATTCACGGGACAAACTGGCAGAGTATTACTATAAAACAACCGTTGCAGAGATTACAGCAGATCCGAAAATTCCTGAAATGCTCAGGAAAAATGAAAACGACTCGGTGGCCGAAAACGAGGTTGTCAGGTACATTTCGAGAAAGTATTTCCTCGGTTTCTGGGCTAAATACCATGTGCAACTCACCCTTTGCCATACCGGAAAGAAACTGAAAATTAAACCGGATAATTTCATAACCGAATGTGAGGTCTATTTTGATAAGCAAATAAAGCAATTTCTGCAGCCTTTAAGTACTCCGGGATTATATTTTGTGAATCAGTCTGTTGATGTTACCTATTATCTTGGGAAAATTGGCTTTTCTCCTGAAAAACAGGGCACTAACAGGCCGTATACTATATATGTTGAAATAAATTCAAAGAACAGCACAAGGGGACTGGGATACCCTGAATTATTGATGGATAAGTCACTACCAAGTTCTGAAAATCTAACAGGATATTCCTATGCATTTTATTACCAGGGAGAACTGGTGCGAAATGTGGGGAAATATTTTTATGATATTGAAAATGAACATTATGTTGGCGTTGGACCTGGGTTCAGATTCTTCAATCAAAACAAATATTCGCACCTGATTCATGGGATTGATGATAAAACAACCTTACTATTGAGTCAGGAGAAGCCTGGAGCCGCGGATATTATCGCTCCGTTTTCATTCATTTTCCTCTTCCTCATCTTATTCCTGATCCTGATCTACTCTCTTGCCGGTAAAACATATAATTTCAGTTTTGCCACAATAACTTTCAGGCTTCGTTTACAGGTATTCATGACAGCAGTAATACTTGGCTCTTCAGTAATTATTGGGAGCATTACTCTTCTTTATCTTAACCAACTTAATTATAGCAAGAATAAAGATGTTATCAGCGAGAAGATGAATACTGTGCTGGTGGAATTGGAAAACCGTTTCGGGAATTCTGACGCTTTGTTACCATCCATTAAGGATGAATTGAGTGATCAGCTTTTGAATCTGTCAAATACAAATTTTACTGACATCAATATTTACGGACTGGATGGTATACTTCTGTCATCATCGCGGAGCCAGATTTTTGACGAAGGTCTTATCTCGGAACAGATGAACCCTGAAGGCATGTATAATCTTGTGAATGAGCGCAAATCGTTTTTTATTCACAGCGAAAGTATCGGGCGGTACAACTTCCTTTCGGCCTATGCACCTCTCAGGAATTATGATAACAAATTGATTGGTTACCTCAACCTGCCCTACTTCGCAAGACAGGAAGACCTTAGGCAGGAAGTATCAAGACTTCTGGCTGCATATGCCAATATTTATATTCTCATGATCGCCATTGCGGTCTTCATGGCTTTATTACTTTCAAGATATATAACCAAACCACTCCAACTTATTAAGGACCAACTTGGTAACCTCAAGTTTGGAAGGGCAAATGCGAAAGTGGAATGGCATCAGAGGGATGAAATCGGGAGCCTGGTAGCAGAATATAACCGTATGATTGACGAATTATCCATAAGCGCTGAAATGCTTGCCCGATCGGAACGCGAAAGTGCCTGGCGTGAAATGGCCAAACAGGTGGCTCATGAGATTAAAAACCCGCTGACACCAATAAAACTGAGTATGCAGCACCTGATGAAGGCTTGGGACGACAAAGCCCCTGACTGGGATAGTCGTCTGAAAAAGTTTTCGCAAACACTTATCATGCAGATTGATACACTCTCAGCAATTGCTTCGGAGTTTTCCGATTTCGCCCAGATGCCCGAATCCAACTTCAAACGAATAAATATAGAATCTGTTATTGCCTATTCGGTTGGGCTTTTCAAAAACCAGGACAATGTAAGAATCAATTTCAATCCACAACCCGGTACTTATTATGTGAATGCGGATGAAAACCAAATGCTGAGGGTATTTAATAACCTGGTAAAGAACTCAATTCAGGCAATACCTTCCGATGAACCGGGAAGAATTGACATAGAACTGAAAAACCAGGA
Source organism: Bacteroidales bacterium (assembly GCA_025350385.1). Lineage (GTDB taxonomy): Bacteria > Bacteroidota > Bacteroidia > Bacteroidales > UBA4417 > UBA4417. Next base: position 3,408 of record JANXXZ010000470.1, on the reverse strand, counting down.
TAACCAATGCCTGATCCGGTTTACGGATAATGGTTCCGGGATACCCACTGAACAACAGACCCGGATTTTTTCTCCTAATTTTACGACTAAATCGACTGGAATGGGATTGGGACTGGCGATGGTTAAAAACATTATCGATAATTCAGGAGGGAAGATTTGGTTTGATTCAGTTCAAGGATCCGGAACTACATTTTCCATTCTTTTACCATCAGATGCTTCATAAGCATTGCAATCAGCATCCTGAATTTCAGTACTTTTGCCACCCCCAATATTACTTCTCTTGAACCCTCTCAAACAATTAGCTTCGCAAACCGCTATATACGGGCTGAGTTCTATTGTAGCGCGGATTGTCAATTTCTTTCTTGTCCCGCTATATACACGCATGCTTCCTACAGGTAATTATGGCCTGGCCAGCGAATTGCTTGCTTACATTGCCTTATTCCAGGTGGTGCTGACTTTTGGTATGGAAACGGGGTTTTTCCGCTTTGCCAGCAAGCATAAGGAAAATTCGAAGCTCATTTTTTCGACGGCCCTGGTATCACTGGGACTATCTTCACTTACATTTTTATTATTGATTGTGCTGTTTTCGGGGCAACTCAGTGCTATTACCGGTCATCCTTCAATATATATTCTTTATGTCGGGGGAATATTAGCCATCGATTGTTTCACTGCCATTCTTTTTGCCCAGTTGCGGCAGGAAAACAGGCCATGGAAATTTGCAATGTTCAGGACCATCAAAATAGTTACTGAGATCACCTTTAACATCTTGCTTTTCTTCTTAATGCCGGCTTATCTAATAAGCCACCCCCATTCGTTCCTGCTGCGTTTTATGCCTGCGCATGCTGATTATTCTTATATCCTGGTGGCAATTCTTATGAGTTGCATTGTTTCATTGCTGCTATTTGTACCGAAACTGCTTCAAACGGCACTTCATTTCTCATCCGTTCAACTTAAGCAGTTGCTGAACTATTCATTGCCTCTCATGGTAGCTGGATTGCCAGGTGTAGCCAATGATTTTATCAGCCGGATTTTCTTCCGGTTTTTTGCTCCGACTTCTTCACCATGGGAGGACCAGTTGGGAATTTTCAATGCAAATATCAAACTAGCAGTTTTCATGGTATTGTTTGTTCAGATGTTCAGGTATGCTGCTGAGCCTTTTTTCTTTGCATCGGCTCATAAGGAAGGAATGAAGAAGTTGTATGCCGATGTTATGAAATACTTTGTTGCTTTCTGCCTGTTTATTTTCCTTGGAATAGCATTGTATAAAGATGTTTTTGCATTAATTCTCGGGAAGGAATACCGTTCGGGTATTAATGTGTTACCGGTTATGCTGGTTGCCAATGTGCTGCTGGGTATTACCTTTAACCTTTCGATGTGGTATAAACTTTCGGAACATACCCGGTTTGCAGTTTATATAACCCTGTCAGGACTTGCAGTAAACCTGGCAATTAATGTGCTGTTCATGCCTGTTTATGGCGATATGGCAGCAGCCTGGGGCTATCTGCTCAGTTATCTGACTATGGTAATCATCAGTAATGCAATGGGTCGTAAGTATTACCCCATTCCTTACGACTGGAAGGTAATCATTATGTATTTCTCGATAGCATTGGCTATATTTGCTTTCAGCTGGTTTGTTCATTTCCCGTATGTTTGGATAAGCTTATCAGTGAATACAATAATGCTGGTGTTATTCGGGTTATTTATACTTCATCATGAGCAAGTGACCCTAAGCAGGATCAGGGCATTGGTTAAATTACCAGCCAGGGGTTAAAACAGAAAAGTTCATTTACAGATATGGAAGTAAAAATCGTAAACCAATCACCTTTTGCTCTGCCGGAATATGCTACTATTCATTCTGCTGGGCTGGATCTTAGGGCAAATATTCAGGAGACCATTGAATTTAAGCCGTTGCAGCGGATTCTTATCCCTACCGGACTCTACATTGAATTACCTGAGGGTTATGAAGCCCAGGTCCGGCCCCGGAGCGGACTGGCAGCGAAGCATGGCATTTCAATCGTAAATACTCCGGGTACCATTGATCCTGACTATCGCGGAGAAATAAAAGTAATTCTTGTAAACCTCTCTGACACTGTTTTTCAACTTAATCCGGGCGAAAGAATAGCCCAGATGGTGATAGCGAGGTTTGAACATATTGTCTGGAATCAGGTTGAATCACTGACCAATACCCAACGTGGAGAAGGCGGTTTCGGGCATACCGGAACTCATTAATAATACATCTCTAAACAAAAACATTTAATGCGTAAGTTCCTCATAACCAGTTTGATATTACTCATCTTCTTTCCTGTAATGATTGTTAATGCACAGGATAAAAAAGAGGGACGAAAACGCCATCGGAACCAGGCGCCTCAAACCATGATTGATAAAAAGGCGGCGACAGAAGTATTTATCGACGCTACCAAGGCCCGGATAATGGGTGATACGGATAAGGCAACTGCTTTGTTTAACCAATGTATCGGAATGGATCCATCCAATGACGCTGCATTATACGAACTGGCGCAAATCTACTTCAGCCAGAATGACTTCGTTTCGGCGGCAAACCTGGTTGAAAAAGCACTTGAAATCGCGCCAAATAATCAATATTACCAGTTGCTATCGCTTGATATTTATGGCAAATCAGGTCGAAAAGAGGATTTATTGAAAACCTGTCTTCAACTGGTGAAACAATACCCTGATATTGCCGATTATAAGTTTGAACTTGCCACAGCCTACCTTATGCTGGCTAAGGGAGATGATGCAATTAAAGTCTATAATTCCATTGAGGAATCAATAGGCATAACTGAAGAAGTTTCTATGCAAAAGCAACGGATCTACCTGATGCTTAATAAACCTGAAAAAGCTGTTGATGAAATAGAAAAACTACTTGAAGCTTTTCCGGATGAAAGCAGCAGGTACAATTCAATGCTTGCCGAAATATATATGCAGGCGGACAAGCCCGATAAAGCTGCAACATATTACCGGAAAATAGTGGAAACTGATCCCGGTAATCCCTATGTTCATATTTCATTGTCAGACTACTTCAGGAAAAAGGGTGATAGTATTCAGTCATTTAACGAGTTGAAAGCCGGTTTTGCAAATCCGTCACTCGATGTTGATACAAAGGTGAGTGTGTTAACCGCATATTATACGGTAAATGAGATTTATCATGAAAAGAAGGAACAGGCATTCCAGTTGTCGGAAATACTGGTAAATATTCATCCCGGTAATGCCAAAGCGCTTTCGTTGTATGGTGATTTGTTGTTAAACGACCAGAAATTCGCCAAGGCCCGCGACCAGTTCAGACTGGTACTAGCTATTGACAGCAGCAGATATACCGTCTGGGAAAGCCTGCTGCAATCGGAAGCGTCCTTGTCCGACTGGACTACCTTATTGAATGAGAGTACACAGGCT
>JANXXZ010000455.1 GCA_025350385.1 Bacteroidales bacterium | reverse complement strand
CTCCGAGTTCAACCAGGAAATCAACTTTATTCCTGTTCATGGTATCCACACATTCCTGGAGTTTTTCCAGCGATTTGCTGTAAATCTTCTGACCATTATCAGGAATGTCGGCATAGTGAACATCAGTTACCATTCCAAATTTAACCACTGACCTGGATTCCTGGGCTGATATTGGGCGTAATCCTATCAGCATGAAAGATGAGAGGAGAAGTATTTTATTCATGTGTTAATAATTTATTAATTCATTGCTTATTTTCAGCGGTAGTAATGCTTGCTCCGCAGGTGTTTTTTATAGGTCAGATGGAATTACTCACAAATTGCTAATTTTAAAGGTGTTCGTGAGCTAAAGGTTCGCCATGATTGGTTTTATTATCATCATAGTTGATCTCGTCATTTTCATGACGAGATGGCTATTTCTTGGTATATAAGTTGTCTTTAGTGAGGTATGATTGTATTCAGCAGAATAAAATTGGGTTATAAAAGCCTGAAAATCTTGATCTATTTAGGCCATCATTCATTGTAAACCAACTTATATTCTCTCAGCAGGACCGAATAATTATTACATGTATTTTGAGAAATATTTCAGTATAGTGATTGAGTTAATGATTCTTGTGCTTGAATAAAGCTTGTTGAGATCCGTTAAAACTGTTGATTAGGAGACCCTTTTTCTATTGTCCGTAATACAAATATAGAACTTCTTATCGCAAGTGATGAGGCTATGGAAATGACAAGAATCTGATTTAAATAGACAATTTCGGTGAGAAGAAGAAAGCTGCCATTTGTACCTGATAGTTACAGATTAAAAATTTAAGAATTACCATTGATAAGAAGATAATTGCCTGAATGTTAACTATTATTAACAGATATTAACCTTTCATTAACCTTGCGGCTGATACTATGGTTGTTACATTTGTATTCACAAAAACTATACGGTCATAACTCACAAAAACAATTTGTATGAAAACAATCCCGATCCATTCCCTGATTTTCAAATCAATTTTTCTTCTGCCGGCACTAATCCTTTTTTGGTCATTTACTGCAAATGCACAGCAAGAAAAAAATACGGGCAAAACCGATAAACGAACCGTTTCCATTCACATCAGTAAGGAGCTTGATGGCAAAACAACCCAGATTGATACCACTTTTGAAGCTAATGATGAATTTGATGTAGATGCCTGGGTAAATGAGCACGATAGTGATGCCAGGGGCCATCGGCACATGAAAAAGATAGATAAAGAAATTGAAATACGAATGCCTGACTTTGATACAGAAGATTTTTCGGCTATTCCAGATACGGTAATTGTAAATGGTGATACAGCGGTCGTCAATACCAAGATAGAAAAAATGTTTCGTGATAACCCTGATTTTGGAGACCTTGATCTAGAAAGACATCTGGATATGCCAGATGAATTATCTGATGCTCCTCCTTGTCAGCAAATGGAAGAAATGCCTGGTTGCTGCCCTTTTATGAGAGGACAACACATGCAGGACAGATTTCCTTTCGGGGAATTAAATTTTCCGGGACTGGATAACCTTATTCCATTTGGTGAACTTGACAGGATAGTGGTGAAAAAGAAACGTCATGGTAAGGAAATAATTATCAGTTTGAGGGATAATGAAGATGAAAGAGATTCAAGGCATCATCATGGTGATCGTAATTCCCATAACGACAGGGATACTCAAATGAGGCCACCTCACCAACAAAGAATAATAATCCGAAAGGGAAATGGTAAGGAAATTGAAAAGGACGAAAACACTAAAGTTGAGAGATACAAAGAAGGAAATAACGAAATAATCATCATAAAGAAAAACAAAGAAGGTGATAAGAATAGTGAAAAGTGAAAAGTGAAAAGGGATAAGGGAGTTTTGGGAATACAAATCCTTTATCGAAGTAGTTGAAGGATAAACTGGTAAGGCCAGCAGGGCATAATAAATAAAACAGCCCTGGCTCACGATGGAGTCAGGGCTGTTTTATTTATCGGGAGTTATTTCTTTATTGTTGGGGTATCCATCACTTCTTCCAGTTTCTTCAACAGGTCTTTACCGCGGAGATTGTTTCCCAGTATTTTGCCTTCCGGGTCAAGAAGAAAATTGGCTGGAATTGCCATTACCCCATAAAGTTTAGCAGCTGAACAGTTCCATCCCTGCAGATCACTAACATGATTCCAGGTGAGTCTATCTTTTGCAACAGCCGCGAGCCATTTACCCTTATCGCTGTCGAGCGATACACCTAAGACAGTAAATCCTTTGGCATTGAATTGCTTATAGGCTTCAACTACATTGGGATTTTCGGCACGGCAAGGGCCACACCATGATGCCCAGAAATCAACCAGAAGGTACTTCCCTTTGAAAGAAGAAAGGCTTACTGCTTTCCCGGTTGAATCATTCATGGTGAAATCAGGAGCCACATTACCGGACTGCAGATTAACCAATACTTGTTCTCTTTCTTTGAGCTTCTTAACATAATTTGAATTGGCAATTGAAGAATCCATGGCCTTGTTGATGGCTTGCAGGTCAGGCAGCTCAAAATTATATGCATTGCTTAATGCCAGATAGGCTGAAACTACACTTTTACCGTTTTTCAGAATAAAATCTTTCATAGCTGCGACCTGGTCTTTCTGGATAGCATCAAATCCTGACTCCAGGCCTAATGCTTTTAAGGTGTCATTGGTCTGCTTGGCTGCCATATACTGGTTGTAGAGAGCTTCATTCTTCTTGTTATAGGCATCGTCCTGTTTCAGGAAACTGTTATAAATATCCTGTGATACTGAGCCTGTTACCACTGATTTGTCAAGGCTGTCAGCATAAAGCCTCAGACTTATGTCAGAATTTTCAACAAAGAAAGGCAGATATCCCTCTTTACCTTTTATTAGCAGATAATACATTTCAGGCAATTCAACCTTGCCTGTGAGAACAAATTTGCCAACTTTAACCTGGGTTGAATCGGTTGTTATCCATTTTCCTTCTTCCCGTTTTTTCAGTAAAACCCATCCCGAATCAAAGCCGGTAATGGTTCCATTGATTGAATACTGGCCTTCTTTTTTACCTTTACAGGCAACAATTGATACGAGCAGTGCGGCCAGAAAACTGCCCAGGATGATTTTCTTCATAAAGAATTTTTCTTATTGAGTTTGTAATAAGTAGATTTTCCTTTTAAGGATCAACCTCTTTAGGAGAGGTGCAAAGGTAATAACAATCTTTAATAAACACCGGCGAGAAATGTGATCAATAAGTTCAATCAATTGCAATGGCTGAACTTTACCGTCAACCAGGCTTATATTCTTCTAAAGGCTTGTTATTATTACGCTTCTAACAGGAAGGAATCAGCGTTTTTCTTTATGGGAAGTGAAAATATATTGAATTACAAGAATAAACAGAAGGGTGAAAACAGAGCTGATTATAACCCTGATAATGGTTTGCCAGAATTCGCGGAAATTGAAAACATCAATAAAATTAAGTACCAGGTGATGGATAAAAGTCATGGTGGCTGCATAGGCTATGAACCATTTGAACCCCATTTCACTCATAGTGGGCTGGGTAGTTAGGTCGTATTCGGGTTTTTCGCCTACAAGCCTTATAACTCCCGGTTTAACAAATCCCAGAAAAACAGCCGCCGCTGCGTGCAATCCCATCGTACCAGTGAATAAATCAACTGAAAGGCCTAAGCCAAATGAAAGGGTGAGTAACAACCAACCCGGTGTTTCGAATGGAAGTAAAAGGATAAAAAGAATATAGACATAAGGATTGAGGAATCCATAGAAACTGATCTTGTTAAGTACAAGAACCTGCAACAGGATAAGCAGGAAAAACCGGGCTATATTATGGGCTACAACTTTACTCATTGCCTTGCGCCTCCGTAGTTTTTTCCAGTGTTTCCTGCTCCTTTTTGAACAGGTTCTTAACTACATAAACATAGTCGAGGCTGTTGAAGTCAACACTGAACTTGAATGGAATTACATAAAAGTGCTCTCCCTGTTCGACCCTGAAATCCTGGATCGTTCCAAGCATAATATTGGCAGGGAAAATATAGGAAAACCCGCTGGTAACAATGGCGTCGCCTTTGGCAATTTTGACATGGGCCGGTATATCAATAAGAGTTCCGTATCGTTGGTCCATTCCATTCCAAACTACAGTTCCCAACTGATTATTTTTGGTTATTCTCCCGCTGATCTTAGTCTGTTTGTTGAGTACACTCATTACCCATGCAAAATCTTCAGAAGCATTCACCACCGTTCCTACAACTCCGCTGGAAGTAATCACGGCCATATCTTTGTCAATTCCATTCCGGCGGCCTTTGTTCAGCATAATGAAATTGTTGCGTTTCCCTACGGTATTATTGATAACTCTTGCAACTATATATTTGTATTGCTGCCTGTAAAGGGTATCGTTAACCCAGAAAGAGTTGGTGTCGGTTTTAAGAAACGACATTCCTTTCATCTGCCTGAGCAGGGAATTCTCAATGGCCAGCAATTCGTTGGTACGGCGGAGTTTCAGGTATTCAGATATATTGCTTACAGAGGAGTAGAATTTCCCTGTAACAATGTTGCCTGCATTTTGAATGACCGCGCGCTGGTAATACATTGAATTCACCAGAAGAACCACCGAGAGGGATTCGAATAGAATGAAAATCAGCATGAAATTATACCGAATAATAAAAGCCAGTATGTTGCGCATAATGAAATCCGGTAACAGTAAGAGCTAAACTACAACTATTTGATAAGGAAGGTGAACTTATCGAAGTTCTTGAGAGCAATACCGGTGCCTCTTGCAACAGCGTGCAAAGGATCGTCGGCTACATGAACTGGCAGCTTGGTTTTGAGATGCAGGCGTTTGTCGAGGCCACGAAGCAATGAACCACCGCCGGCGAGGTAAATACCTGTCTTGAAAATATCGGCTGAAAGTTCGGGAGGTGTCATTTCAAGAGCGTTGAGCACAGCAGCTTCAATCTTTGAAATGGATTTATCCAATGCGTGAGCGATCTCTGCATAGTTTACGTAAATTTCCTTAGGAATACCGGTAAGCATATCACGTCCGTGAACTGCATAGTCGGGTGGAGGGTTATCAATTTCGGTAAGAGCTGCGCCAACCTCAATTTTGATCATTTCGGCGGTCCGTTCCCCGATATTGATATTATGCTGCTTACGCATGTACTCTTCAATGTCAGAATTAAAATCGTCGCCGGCAATTCGGATAGATTTATTATTAACAATTCCGCCAAGAGCTATTACGGCTATTTCACTGGTCCCACCTCCAATATCAATGATCATGTTTCCGGTGGGTTCAAGCACATCGATACCGATGCCGATTGCAGCAGCCATTGGCTCGTGAATCAGCCTGACTTCCTTTGCCCCGGCCTGCTCGGCGGAATCCTTTACGGCACGTTCCTCTACCTCGGTGATGCCGGAAGGTATGCAGATTACCATGCGTAATGCGGGCGGGAATAGACTCCTGCTTGGGCCGATCATTTTTATGAGTTCGCGGATCATGTATTCGGCCGACTGGAAATCAGCAATAACGCCGTCACGAAGCGGCCGGATTGTTTTAATGTTTTCGTGGGTTTTGCCGTGCATCATCATAGCCTTTTTACCGACCGCCAGTACTTTGCCTGTGTTACGCTCAATAGCTATGATAGAAGGTTCGTCCACGACAACTTTGTCGTTATATATAATGATGGTATTGGCTGTGCCAAGGTCCATCGCAATTTCTTTTGTCAGAAAGGAAAATAGTCCCATGTATCGTTTTATTGTAAAAATGCAATTCCCGTCTTCCCGGGGTTCAATAGTTCAAGTTTTTCATTAATGCCTGAAATGCCTGGTTCCTGTAAACACCATGGTGATTTCGTGCTCATTGCAGTACCGGATCGAATCCTCGTCTCTCACTGAACCTCCCGGTTGTATAACCGCCCTTATTCCTGCATTTCCGGCTATTTCAACCGAATCGGCAAACGGGAAAAAGGCATCCGATGCCATAACGCTGTCTTCAAGGTTCAGACCAAATTCTCCTGCCTTGGCAATGGCATGTTTCAAGGCATCAACCCTTGATGTCATACCACAGCCTGATCCAATTAATTGCCCGTTTTTTACGAGTACAATCGCATTACTTTTTAGGTGCTTTACAATAATATTGGCAAAAATCAGATCATTAACCTGCTGGTTATCAGGAACTGCTATAGTAACAACATGAATGTCGGCCGGGGTTTCTGTTTTCGTATCCCTGCCTTGCTCAATCACGCCGTTAAGTACTGATTTAAACTGTTTTGCCTGAAAATCAGTTGGTTTCTGCTGCAAAATTATTCTATTTTTCTTTGATTTCAGGATTTCAAGTGCATTTTTTTCAAAATCGGGTGCAATAATGATTTCAAAGAATAATTTGTTGATTTCCTTAGCAGTGATTATATCAATTCTTCGGTTAGTTGCAATCACTCCTCCATAGGCTGAAACAGGGTCACCCGCAAGGGCGTCCTTCCATGCTTCCAGGAGGTTGGCCCGGGTTGCAACCCCACAGGCATTGGTATGTTTTATAATTGCAAAGGTGGGATCAGTGAATTCCTTTATCAGGGATATGGCTGCATCCAGGTCCACCAGGTTGTTATATGAAATAGCTTTCCCATGCAACTGATCATATGATTCAGAGGAATTTCCATAAAAAGTCCCCTCCTGGTGCGGATTTTCACCATAACGCATGGTTTCCGAACTAAGGATGCTCTTCTTGAATGCGTTGATTCCCGCCTTCAGGTTGAAGTAATTAAAGATAGCTGTATCGTAATGAGATGAAACATTAAATGCCTGTGCCGCAAAATAATAACGGTCGGTGAGGGAACTGAAACCTTTTTTTTTCTCAAGCAGTTTTATCAGGTCATCGTACTGAGTAACCGAAGGAACAATGACCACATCTTCATGGTTTTTGGCGGCTGCCCGGATGAGCGCAATACCACCGATATCAATCTTTTCAACAATTTCGTCAGCAGCTGATCCTGAATTTACTGTATCTTCAAAAGGATAGAGGTCAACGATCACCAGGTCGATGTGTGGAATATTGTATTCACTAACCTGTTTCAGGTCTTCAGCATGATCGCGGCGATAAAGAATGCCCCCGAATACCTTGGGATGCAGGGTTTTTACCCGGCCTCCCAGGATTGGTGGGTATGAAGTGAGGCTTTCAACGGTTACAGCAGGTATTCCCAATGACCGGATAAAATCGAATGTTCCA
>JANXXZ010000443.1 GCA_025350385.1 Bacteroidales bacterium | reverse complement strand
CAACCGGTTTATTATACTCAACAGCCATATTGCGGGCCATAGAAAGAACAAAAGCAGTTTTTCCCATACCTGGCCTAGCAGCTATTACAACAAGGTCCGATTTCTGCCAGCCACCGGTTATTCCATCCAACTCGGTAAACCCGGAAGGAACTCCGGAAAAACTACCATCGTGTTTTCGGGCTGCATCAATCTGCTGTAATACCTTATGGATAATATCGGGCATTAACTGGGTCTTCTTCCGCAGGTTGGTATCACTGATCTGGAACAAGTTCTGTTCAGCCCTGTCCAATTGGTCAAACACATCCGTTGTATCTTCAAATGAGTCGCGGATGGTTTCGGTTGATATACGTATGAGTTCACGCTGTAAGTGCTTTTGCATCAATATACCAGCATGATATTCAATATTTGCCGATGAGGCGATTCGACTTGTAAGTTGAGTAACATAAAATGCACCACCCGCCAATTCAAGGTTTCCGCTCTTTTTCAGTTCGGTGGTAACAGTAAGAATATCAATAGGCTGATTTTCGGAAAACAACTTATGAATGGCAGAATAAATGGATTGGTGAGCTTCCTTATAAAATACTTCTGAATGAAGCATATCAATGACTGCCGTAACAGCATCCTTTTCAAGCATCATAGCTCCCAGTACGGCCTCTTCCAGATCAACTGCCTGCGGAGGTAGTTTACCATGTTCCTGGAAAGCCTGCTTGGTTGTCATCGGGCGCTTGGCACGTTTGCGTGCATCAAACGGATCTGTTTTTACTGTTTCATCCATATGCTTCAAAAGTAGAAATTTTACAGTCAATTTATATGCAAACCCGACGTAATTAGTTATCAACAATGATAATAAACTGATTATCAGGAATAAATATTCCCTGAACCAGAATACCTGGGGATTTTAAAGAAACAGGACTTTGAATAATAATCACCTACCTGCATTTTGTTAATCCAGTAACAGTTTGGAAATATGTTTTTCATTTATCTATGGATTCGTATTCTTAATAAAGTTATTTCAGCTATCTCAGTTTGTGCTGAATATTTCATAAGTTTGACATAGAATGACAGCCGCCTGAAAGTCTGTAACCATGAATTCAGGCTGTTTGATGATAAAAAGAATTTATTTAATCATTTATTAAATCTCAAATGAAAAAGGAAATCATTTCAAGTTTGTTATTAGCTTTCCTGCTTTCTGTCGGTCTGTACGCTCAGGATCAGAATGAACTCTTCTGGAAAGCTGCTAAAGCCAATGATCTCAAAACCCTGAAAGAATTAATCGACAAGGGTATTGACGTGAATGTCAAAACCCAGTATGGTGCTACTGCACTCATGTTTGCAACCGACAAGGTGCATCCGGAAGCAGTGAGCCTGCTGCTCAATAACGGGGCAAATCCAAACATGAAGGATTTGTTTTATGGCTCTAGTCCTTTTATATGGGCATTTGATAAAGGCAATGTGGCTATAATTCTTGATATGATAAATCATGATGCTGATATCAGTGCAGAAGAGCCGATGATGAATGCCGTCTATTCCAACCTGCCCGAGGTAGTTTCTCTTTTAATTGAAAAAGGAGCACCGGGGGCTGATAAGGCATTACTGGGAGCTGTAAGAAATGAGAACGAGGCCATGGTTTCCTCAATTTTAAAAAATGCAAAACTTGATGATACAGCACTCTCTGCAGCAATGGTTGCTGCCACAGCATCAAAAAACGAAGGTATTATTTCTTCGTTGCAGCTTGCAGGGGCCAAACTGCCTGAAAAACTCCCTGTAAAGGGAGAGGTAAAGGAATCGCTGATAGGAACCTATAAAAGCAAAGATGAGAGCAGTATAATTACTAATATCAAAGATGATGCACTTACCCTCAGCTTCAATGGCAGCCCTGAATATACCCTGGTGCCTGCCACAGGTACAACATTTTCTTTTAGAGATATATCCGGAATTTCAATTTCTTTTGAAATGGTGCAGGATATACCTGTAAGTCTGACTGTTATTCAAGGAGAGGAAAAAACTCAGTTCTATAAGGTTCCGGAGAAGCTAATAAATGATTCACTCACAAAAAAAGAAGCATATACTGATGTTAACGGTCAGGTTATAAAACCGCTTAACTGGCCATCATTCAGGGGGAACCAGGCTAATGGAATTGCCGATGGCCAGTTCCCCCCGTTGAATTTTGATGCAATAAAAGGTACAAACCTGCTCTGGAAAACTTTTATTCCGGGTCTCTCCCATTCCTGCCCAATCATCTGGAACAACAGGGTATTTTTAACAACAGCTTTGAGCAGTGATACTGCTGCTGAATACCGTGTAGGTCTTTATGGGGACATAGAGCCTGCAACGGACCTGTCATCTCATATCTGGAAAATGTATTGCATTGATAAGAAAAGTGGCAGTATCCTTTGGGAGAAAAAAGCATATGAAGGAATTCCACGGGTTAAGAGGCACCCGAAATCGACCCAGGCAAACTCAACCCCGGCTACAAATGGTGAATACGTAGTAGCAATATTCGGTTCCGAGGGAATGATCTGCTATGATTATAAGGGGAATGAAAAGTGGAGAAAGGATCTGGGAGTACTTGACGCCGGGTGGTTCTTTGAAGAAGAAACACAATGGGGGCATGCAAGTTCCCCGATCATTTACGGGAACACTGTAATTGTTCAATGCGACCGGTCAAAGGACTCCTATATTGCTGCATACGATTTAAAAACAGGCAATGAAGTCTGGAAAACCAACCGGGAAGAAATATCATCCTGGGGTACGCCCACTATATGTTATGGCCCGACCCGTGATGAACTGATCACAAATGCTACAAAATTCATCAGGAGCTATAACCCGGCTTCCGGCCAGGAGTTGTGGCGATTGGCACCTAATTCTGAAATCACCGTGGGAACGCCTATTATAATGGATAATCTGATATTTATATCGAATGGCTATGCCCCATTGCAACCCATATATGCAATCAAGCCTGGAGGAAGCGGGAACATCTCAATTGCTGACAGTCTGAATTCAGGCGAGTATATTCAGTGGCGGACGAAAAAAGGAGGTACCTACATGCCTACACCCATTGGCTATAGCGGATACCTGTACACGCTTAACAACAATGGCGCTCTCAGCTGTTATGTTGCAAAAACCGGAGAGCGGAAATACCGTGAAACCTTAAAGGATGGACAGGCATTCACAGCTTCGCCGGTTGCGGCTGACGGGAAACTCTACTTTACAAGCGAAGAAAAAGGAGTTATTGTGGTTAAAGCAGGGCCGGAATTCGAGCAAATCACAATAAATCCTGTAGGTGAAATTTGTATGGCTACTCCGGCAATTTCAGAAGGAATGATCTTTATTCGTGGGCAACATCATTTATTCTGTTTTGGGAGGAAATAATAATCTCAATAACAATCAATACTCAAGTGCTTTATTGATCTGATGATGTTGCGATCGGAATAAGCGAAGTTTTAAATCAGAATATTTACCTCTTCTTTGCTTCACATCGATGGATTCTTTTTAATTTCCTTCATCATTTCGATAATTTTATCCAGTTTTTCCACCTCTATAGTTTTCAGCATAATTGACAAAGCTTCAATTTCATGCTTTGCGTCCTTATTGGTCGTGTAATCTGCCTCGGCATGAAACCTGTCCCTTTCATTCTTTCTGTTCTGCGACATCATAATAATGGGCGCCGCATAGGCAGCCTGGGTTGAGAAAAGAAGATTAAGCAGGATGAACGGATATACATCCCAATGAAAAAAGAAACCTACAAGATTTAGTCCCATCCAAAGGATGACCAGAATAGTCTGGATAATAATAAATTTCCAGGATCCCATGCCTTTTGCCACGCCATCAGCAATACGACCTCCAAGGCTCAAGGATTCCCTATGTTTTGAATGCCAGTTTTTTTGTGTTTCCATATGCATCAAATTGTGTTTAAGTAAAATGTTGTTCTTTTTCATTTATGAACCGGTGAAATCTATATTACAAACTCCAACTTTACGATTAATCCTGCAAGCCTTAAATGGACAGTCTCAAATATAAAGCTTTTACGGTGGAATATGAAAAGATTATTTCGGGGCCTGACACTCAAAGCCTAAGGTGTAAAACTATTGCCTTCTGACGGCTGCCTTCACAGCCTGGATTTTTTTATCGTATATTTACTTTTTATATGGTATAAAAGCAGGGTCCATGGCACATCATACCCTTAAAAATTCCTATTCATTACTTGCTGACAGGCTCAACCGTTTTCCACAGGGAGCGCCACCTTCGGAATTACTCTTTAAAATATTAAAAATCCTGTTCAGCGACAACGAAGCCCAGCTTGTTTCCTTATTACCCATCAAACCATTTACGGCAATTAAAGCAAGCCGTATCTGGAAAATGGACCTGAACTCTACCCGAAAGATTCTCGACACGCTGGCCGATCGCGCCTTACTGGTGGATGTTGAGCAAAACGGTGAGATGGAGTATTCATTGCCGCCGCCCATGGCCGGATTCTTTGAATTTTCAATGATGCGGGTGCGCAATGATATCGATCAGAAGACCCTTGGGGAACTCTTTTACCAGTACCTGAATGTGGAGGAAGATTTCGTGCGCGAACTCTTTACCAAAGGCGAAACCCAACTTGGGAGAGTTTTTGTGAATGAACCTGCACTGAGTACAGAAAATGCCCTGCACGTGCTGGATTACGAACGAGCCTCAGAAATTATTAAGACTGCCTCGCATATTGGAGTTGGGATGTGTTATTGCCGGCACAAGATGGAACACCTGGGCAAGGCTTGCGATGCGCCCATGGATATCTGCATGACATTTAACACCACTGCTGCATCCCTTACCAGGCACGGGCATGCCCGGTCAATCGATTCTGTAGAGTGTCTAGACCTCCTTCAGCAGGCCTATGATCATAACCTGGTTCAGTTTGGTGAAAATGTGCGTGAAGAGGTCAATTTTATTTGTAACTGCTGCGGATGCTGCTGCGAAGCCATGATTGCCGCGCGACGGTTTGCTATTTTAAACCCGGTGCATACGACCAACTTTATCCCTGTCATAGACGAACAGCTATGCAACGGATGCGGTAAATGCGTCAAGGTCTGCCCGGTGGAGGCCTTATCTTTGGTTTCCGCCTTTAATCCACAACATCCAAACCGCAACAAAGCTTTGCTCAATGAAGAACGATGCCTGGGTTGTGGCTTATGTGTACGTAATTGTGCCATAAATAGCATAGTGCTAAAATCCCGAGCAAAAAGGGTATTGACACCTTTGAACGGAGTGCATAAAGCCGTCGTAATGGCCATTGAACGGGGCAAGTTGCAAAACCTGATCTTCGATAACCGGGTCTTATTCAGCCACAGGGCTATGGCTGCAGTGCTGGGCACATTGTTCAAACTGCCGCCAGTCAAACAGGTCATGGCCAGTCAACAGATCAAATCAAGGTATTTCGAACGAATGATCATGCGGATGAAAAAGGCAGAAAATTAATTGCATAGAGGAAAGACTACTTTTAGAATCACCAATAACAAGACCTGCAGATATATTAGGTATTCAACCTGAGATACAGTAATAAAAAAAGCAGTCGACCACCTGGGTTAGCTGCTTTATTTTAAGGGTGAAAGACGGGGCTCGAACCCGCGACCTTCAGATCCACAATCTGACGCTCTAACCGACTGAGCTACGATCACCATGTAATGAGGTGCAAAAATACAGTTTTTATCTTAATCACAGCATTTGCGCCGGAAAAATTCGTTAATCTTGCCTGTAAATACCAACAATCCGGTTCAGAAATCAAGGACTATCCGCAGTTTTTCGTTAAAATTCATAGATTTGCAGAAAAATATAATCTCTGGAATATGACCGATGTTATCTAAGTCGCAGAAGCCTTTGTCTGATCCGTAGCATCGAAAAAGGAATGTCTGCAAAGCCTTCCTTTTATTAACCATTTTTCATGAAATAATCACCTTCGCCAATTGTGGTTTAGCAAGAAAAAATATGTCTCCTCCGGATCGCTGAGTCAGCTGGCCTGGAAACGTTTCCGGAAGAATAAAATAGCTTTTGGTTCGCTTGTATTTGTTGTATTCTCTATGATAATCACCATTGCCGGTTACCTGGTCACACCCGACCATTCCCCTATGGCGAATGAACAAAATCTGGCACTTTCAAACAAAAAGCCTGGTTTTAGTGTCCCCGTACTTTTGGTTCGGAGAAATGAAGACATTATCGAAAACAGCCTCTTCAGCAGGATGCTTTTTGGCCAAAAAAGCAGCTACCAGAAGATACCCTTCTCGTCGTACCGGTTTTCAGGAAACCACATTTTTATCAGAGAGTATACCATTGATTCAACCAGCATGCCGGAAATCCGGTATAGCCTGGCTGATGTCGTGTACCCTCTGAAAGACGGATATGCTGTCGACACCACTCAAGGTAAACTCCGGTTTACGACCCGTGATGGCAGGTTTATTAAAACTACACCGGGTATTCTCAGGGAAACGATTATTCAAAATAACCTGCGCCGGACAACTTTCCTGCTGGGTTCCGACCGATATGGCCGCGATGTGCTTAGCCAACTGGTGATAGGTACACGAGTGAGCCTGTCCGTTGGCTTTATCTCTGTACTTATTTCACTTCTTATCGGGATTTCGCTGGGGGCAATTGCAGGATACTTCGGGGGGAAAGTGGATGCTTTTATTATTTGGTTTATCAATGTAATATGGGCTGTCCCTACCTTATTGCTGGTCATTGCTATAACGTTCGCACTAGGAAAAGGATTCTGGCAGGTTTTTGTTGCGGTGGGACTGACAATGTGGGTAGAAGTAGCCAGGGTAGTACGCGGTCAATTTATGAGCCTTCGCGAGAAGGACTTTGTGGAAGCCTCAAGGGCCCTGGGTTATAAAAACAGCCGGATTATTTTCAGGCACATTCTGCCAAATGCACTGGCTCCTGTAATCGTAATTTCGGCAGCTAATTTTGCTTCAGCCATATTGCTTGAGGCCGGATTAAGTTTCCTGGGTATCGGTGTACAGCCACCAATGCCGTCCTGGGGAACTATGATCCGCGAAAACTATGGCTATATAATATTGGATTACGCCTACCTGGCTGTTTTCCCGGGTCTGGCAATCATGATCATGGTACTGGCCTTTATGCTGATAGGGAATGGATTACGGGATGCACTGGATGTGAGAACGATTGATTAGAGGCTTGTTATACGTTTGGCGTTCAACCTCCTACTTTAGTTTCCTCGGCTTGGTTGCCCTGCCTTTTTTTTTGAATTTCACATATTCATTTATACCACAAGAACTATCTGATTTTGAAACCGGGCAATCCCCTTTCAGAAACCGTATCTTCAAGCCGAAATAGATATCAATACCGGTAAAATCAGTAAAATGGAAGAAGGAACTCACTTTCTCAGTGCCCAGAAAAAATCCGCGGTACCGGGCATTAATGCCAAAATGCAGCTTATCCCAGTTGTAGAAGGAAGCAACAAGACTTAAGTTAAAATTAGCGGTCTCATACCTGGGAGATATAGCCAAAAGAGCCTCTCTGTCAACCGATGCTTTCATAATCCGCCACGGGTAAATCAAGGTTCCGTTTATATACCAATTACCAAGATAATTCCAGTCGGCTTGGAGGCTTGCAGCAGCAGGTAACCCAATGCTTATTTCATTCCCTGCCACCAATTTCGTTGTATCGCCATAAAACTGGGTACTCAGCTTACTGATGAAGTTATTTACTGTAGTATAATTATACGAAGGAAAGCCCGGCCAAAATGTACCAACATCCTGGAATACAAGTTGGCGGG
>JANXXZ010000418.1 GCA_025350385.1 Bacteroidales bacterium | reverse complement strand
CACGGCATAGAGCGTACCGTCGCTCCAGAGTGGCTATGCGGGCGAGGTTTAAGGGTGCGCCGGAATTTCAAAAAATCACCCAAAAACCGTGTCAAGAACTTTTTTCAAAGAACACAAAATAAATTATGCTGAATAGTTACCAGAGATTAAACAATTGCAGACCGAAGGAACCAATTCCAGGTTCTTTTTATGCCTTCATTAAAAGAGACCTTAATGTTCCAACCGGTTTCATACATCAATTTGCTGCTATCAAGGACATTGACAGGGACATCAAATGTTCGTAGTGGTAGTGACTTCACTTTTAAACCATACCCAGCAGCTTCTGCTAGCGGCATAATTTCGTCCAAAACATTTTTATTATTTCGCCCTATGCCAGTGCCAATATTATAAATAGATCCCGTCTTCCCAAGTTCCAGAGCCGCAACAATTCCATTAGCAACGTCTTGTGCATGTATATAATCACGAACAGTGCCTATAGTCCCAAAAATATTAATTTCTTGACGGCGTAAAATGGATGCAATAGCTGTAGCTATAAATCCCTGGCCGACAAAAGGTCTTTGACCTTCTCCAAAGGCATTCCCTGGACGAACACATATAATTGGAAGCGATTTTAGCTCGTTATACATGAAACCATACTTCTCGATCGCAAGTTTAGTTATACCATAGGGAGAAATAGGATTTGTCGGGTGATCCTCTGTTATGGGGTCAGTTAAAGCTTTTCCGTATACTGTGCCACCAGATGATAGAAGAATAATCTTTTTAATTGGAAGCAAACTAGCAATCTCAAGTAAATTTACAGTAGCAGGTAAATTACAAAGTATATCATGCACAGGATCATCAAAACTGGTTTGAGGAACCGTTGCATAAGCTAGATCTATTATTTCATCAACTCCTAGTAAAGCTTTTTGTAGCAGGTCTTTATTATTGTAATCACCAGAAACATATCGTACAAGTTTACTTAAATGGCTGGCAGGGCTTGGCTCAATTCCAAGAACTGATATTGTTCTTCTAGATTCTTCAAGTAAAGGAACAATAAAGGATCCGAGAAATCCATTCCCACCAATTACGCAACAATGTGACATTTAATTTCCTTTGTGCAACCCAATGGTTCAGCTTGGGGCCATTAATGCTTTATATAAAAATTATTATGCCCCACGGCACATAAAAACCGCATTTCCTTATCGGCATATTCTCTGGCGACTCTGGAAGGTCCTGGATGTCCAGCAAATGAAAACAACGCTGGTTGATAATCAGTTCCAAGACTTGCGTCATCCAAAACAAGAATACCATCGGGGGCAAGATGATTTTTGCATAATTGATAGTCTGCCAAAGCTGTTTCAAAATCATGCCCACCATCGACATAAATAAGATCCCACTCAGTTTGACTTATATGTTTAATTGCCTCAGCGTCTGTAGATAATGCCTTAATAAGTGTCGGCTTTGGTAAGTCAAAATGTTCAAAAGAATTAATAACATTGAGATAGTAATCAACTTCAACTTTGTACTTACTCACCGCATCACCAATTGGGGTGAATGGTGATATCCCATGTACTTCACATGGAAAGTTGAGTGATTTAGCTATCAGCGACCACAATGAAATAACCTGGCCTCGATAGACACCAATCTCAAGGCATTTTGCAGGTTTGAATTGACGTAACAGCAAATACCACATTGCATGAAAAGCATCTTCACCGAACCCTCTTTGTTCTAAACTATAGTAGACTCGATGCTCACTAATATATTTCGGACACATATGGTGGTAGTAGTGATGCATATACGAGTAAAGATTGTTGCGACTTGAGTACGTTGATATTGCTTCTGTTAAGTTAAAATCCTTGTCATACGAAGTTTGATGAGCACTGTATTTTATTAACTGCCTGGCTATAATACGGTTGTTTATTCGGCCACTAACCATCAGTTTTAATTTAGTAAAAACGTTCATTTGTTATACCTATCTTACCTTGACAATAGCCTGTTTAGCAATAGAAGGTAGTTTTCTTAAAATATCCATAACTTTTGTTGAAAGACTAGACTGATTTGGATTGTGATGTTTATTGAAATTGTCACGATTTTTATTCCATGCTTCAATTCCAATTTTAGCATCGTCAGTTCCTGCCATATTTGGCACATCTATAATATCTTTAGGTTGTTCTGACTTACAAATATCTGCCAGCTCAATGCCTTGCCATCTTCTGATTAACCCCATATTACGTGCAATTATTTTATTCATCTCCGGATGGGGAGAGGTTCTCGTCCCCCCCCATTTAACATCTGAAAAGTATCGCAATGAAAACACTCCATTGCGATATCCGGCTTTAATTAATCGAATTGAATATTCTAAATCATCATGGCAATACGGTGCAAGGCGCTCATCCAACATGCCTAGTGTGCGTACCAATGCTGTTGGGATGCAGACTGGGCTCTTAATTGCTACACTCCTATAGGCAAAATGTCCTGGCAACAAAGCTTCAGCTTCTTGTATACCATGGCCATAAACGCTTTCGATATAATCACAGTATGGTACTGCATCATTAGATGCTGCAGCATCTTTCCTTAAATTAGCCCCAAATCGAAAAGAAACAAAGCCCAGTTGAGAACCGGCCCACTCATAAAGCGCCACGACTTTTCGTTCCAACATATAGTCAGCCAGAATAACGTCGTCTTGCAAAACTATATTGAAACCATCCTCGTCCTGGTTTGCAGCTCTTAAACCGGCATTTATTGACAATATCTCATGCACATCAGCTGTATAAACTTTGGTGATTGGCACTCCTGAATAAGTGTTTATGATGCGATCGATAATAGCTTCTGATTTATCTGTGCAACCATCAATTACAGGATATATATGACTATTGTCACGGCAGCACATTAATACACTCATAATGACCTGTTCAATCAGGTCTTCTTTATTATGAATAGTAATTATATAATTAAATCGAGGATGACTTGACATTATCATTTTCCTTTTGCTTTGCAGTGACTATTTTATTAACTAACTAGTTGAGAACGTCACTACAACTGAACAACCCCGTAACAAAAAACAGGGCTATTTCAACAAATTATTGCTTTTTATTATAGTAAACAATATGAAATTAAAAACATTTTATTGTGGCAATATTTCTTTTCTTCTACATGCCCAAATATTGCCAGCTACTTTTGTTGCTTCCTCGCTATCATCCCATCTTTTTCTTATGTGATCCCAACAAAAAATATTGAAATCTAGTGTTCTTAAATATTCAAATACATCTACAACAGTGTGTCCGTTGCATTTACAACCTTGGGGGGTGCATTCAAACATCAATAGAATGTCAGGGTTATCAAGAAGGATTTTTCTTGCCCCTTTGAATACGCTAAACTCCCCACCTTCGATATCCATTTTTAAGAAATCAAAACGTAGCTTCAAATTATTTGCTTCAAACGCATAATGATCCAAAGTAGTAACTTTCACTGTTTCCGTATCGCCTAAGTCATTTGGAGCAGAGTCAACACAATCATTTTCCTTTTTGCGAGTAGACAAGTATCTATCCCCATCTCGATAACCAGGGTCGCGTTTCAGTGTAAGTTCAGTATCTATCACATCGGCTAGTGCAATTTTCTCAACTTTAATGTTAGATACATTATTAAGTGATAAATTTGCTAAAAGTCGTCTGTTGGTCTCACACGAAGGCTCGAACGCCAAGATTTGGCCGGATCTTTCAATGAGTTTGCTTGCAACTATTGAGTAAAGTCCTATGTTTGCACCAATGTCGATGACATTCATTCCTGGCTTTAGATATCTTATTACCATTTCAAGTTCTGGATATTCAAATTTGCTCGTGTATAGCAACTCAGCTATCTGTCCCTGTGGAAACAAATCGATGGTAATTCCGTGTGGTAAAATCAATTTAATGGGTTTGCCGCATTTCTCAACACGGGAATAAGATCTTTGTTTAGACTTTAGAATAGCGTTACTGAGAAACGACTTAACCTTTTTAAATAAACGGTACGCCAGTTGCATAGAACCTCCTAAGTTTGATTGTTAGAAAAGTTGGGTAAGCCATACTAGTATGGCTATGAAATTACTTAGCAGCATATTAAATAATATATTTAGTGTAATTGATTTTTAATATTCAAGGTGGAGTCTAAACATTGAGGTCGATCATTGAGACTACCGTAAACTAATTTCCAAGCTGGAATAACATAAAACAGTCCAAAACAAATATTAGTAGCCCAAATAATCCCGGCTGCCTGCCACTGATAAGCTAAAAATATTTTTAATGCAATTGCAGACAAAGATGCAACGGTAAAAAAAACTGCCTGCCGTCCGACTAAATATCCACTATTTAGATAGGTAGACATTACACCACCGTAACCGGACAGCAACACATAAATAGCAAAACCTGTTAGCATGAAAGTTGATGGTATCAATTCTGGGCCGACCCAGTAAGAAATTATTTGCTTTCCGAACATCAATAAAGGCAAAGCAGTTGCTAAACCCACTATAAGAGTAAATTTCAATGCTCTATTTAATGTTCTTTTTGCCCATTCATAATCTTTTCGAGCCAGTGCTTCTCCAAATGCCGGCCACAATGGTGCAATAAAATATTGAGCAAACATGGTCGCGGTAAAGAGCTTTTGGGTGATTGCGTAAACAGACACTGCCGAAGCGCCTAAAATCTGAGCAATCACTAAATTATCGCTTGAACTTACGAGTAAAGTCATTATCTGAAGTATCAAAAAAAACATCCCCGTACCTGCAATTTTTCGGCTTGAAGATCGGTCAAAAGTTGACCAGCGTGGGAAGAGCCATGTGCGAGATCTACAGAATAATTCAACCCAATTCAGTAACATCGCAAAGCAAGGGCCTCCAGACATGGCAAGCACAAGCCAAGGCAATCCTACTTTCAAATAGATAGCCAGCAATACGCCGGCAAATCCCAAAAGACTTCCAAAAACACCCCAAAGATGGGTTTTATATCCTTCCTGATATCCCAATTGCACCCGTTGGGCAACACCGAGCGGCATATTGATAGCTAATGACACGATGAATATGGCCATCGACGGGCCAGACTCGCGAATCGCTTGATCCGTTACAACATTGAATACTCGCGCCCACGGGATAAATGGGTATATCAAAGCAAAAAGAAAAAGGATTAGTGCCGCAATGCCAAGCAACATATAGAATGCACTTGATACATACTTTTGGGCAGTTTTACGATCATCTTTACCATCCGACTCTGAAATGGCATTTAACAGCCCATTACCCATGCCCAAGTCTGCAAAACCAAGCAAAGCGATAACTGAACTAGCCGTCATCCACATACCGTAACGCTCGGGCCCAAGGTATTTTACGGTCAGAGGTACAGAAATCAGTGATGTAAGGATTGCAATGCCTCTGGCAAGTGCAGAAGCCAGGGAAGTTAATGCCATTCGGCGATAACGCTCTTTTGAACGACCATAATCGGTTGACGTGTCAAACGGTTTTAGGCTGATAACGTTTAAATATGTTTTAAGTTTTTTTATTATAAAGAAACACCTTCTGGGGCAAGATTAACTTCGAAACATTCGAGTCTTTCGTATTTTAGTTGCAACGCCTTGGGTTGAGGAGTCCGCAATGCTGGTGGA
>JANXXZ010000395.1 GCA_025350385.1 Bacteroidales bacterium | reverse complement strand
CAGTACCGGATTGACTTTTCACGGGTTGAATGGATGATTGACGTGGTTGACGGCAAATATCAAAGACGCACCCAAAAGGTGGACGGGAAGGAAAAAATGTTGCCTGAAGATAATTGGGTATGGTCGCCCCAGGGAGTCGTTAACATGCACCGGCCCGAAACCTGGGGATACCTTCAGTTTTCAGGCAAAACGGTTGGTACAGGCACTGATCCCTATATTGAAAACCCTGATAATGGGGTGAAATGGGCGTTAAGGATGATCTGTTTTCGGGAAAAGGTATTCTTTGATAAAAATGCAAAATATACAGCAGACCTGAAACAGCTTGAACTGGCTGATTATAAAGTAAATGAAGTAGTGTTTGCTCCTGAAATCATTCTCACCCAGTCATTATTCGAAGCAACTTTACCTTCGGCTGATGGAAAAAGCACCTGGCATATAACCCAGGATGGAAGGGTGTGGAAAACGTCCGTGATATTAAAGTAGGCTTATCCTGCAACACTTTCATGGAATTGACTAACGTAATTACCGCTAACTTTTTTATTCATAAAAGCAGCCAGGTTTTTCATAGCTGACTGTTTTACCTTCTTTTTTAACTGGGGAGTCCAGCCCAATAATAACCCCATAATTCCAAGTGCCTGTTTTGACCAGGTATAAAAATCGAAGCTATCCTTATGGTTCACGATTTTGCCATTCGAAAACGTAAAGCTGGCTTTGATACGGTTCACTACCTTTCGTCCGGTAGCTGAAAATGTATAGGTTGCGGTCCATTCGGCTTTCCCGTTGAAATCGCCCGCACTTATATTGCTGCACTCAATTTTCAGATCGTTGCTGTTCAGGCAGAACATTTTCCACATGGCCCTTACCTGTTCGGCGGTAAGATCGGAAAACACCTCATCGTTAAAAAGGGCATGGTCGGCATAGCATTCCTGCATTCCGCCGAAATCCTTATACCGGAAACTGGTATAGAATTTCTCTATTAGCTGTTCATTCTGGTTCATTGCACGATCATCAGCTTATTGGGTTGATACAATCAATCACGACTTTCCCTTTAACCCTGCCGGTTTCCAGGTATTTCAAAGCCGAAATTGTTTCGGAAAGCGGAAACACTTTGTCAATTAAAGGTTTGATCTTTCCCTGTTCCAGCAGAACGTTAAGTTCCTCCAATTGCTTTCCACCGGGAGTCATAAGCAAGTAGCGGTAATTGGTGCCGGTGAGCCTGGCCTTTTTCCTCACTTTCCTGCTCATGAATTGAAATATCCAACTGTACAGAAAATTCAGCTGCATATGGGCAGCGAAATGAGCATCCGGCGGACCGCTGATACTTACCACGGTTCCGCCTTTCCTGAGAACATCAAAGGATCGCAGGGTGGTATCTCCTCCCAGGGTGTCGTATACTATGTCATAGTCCTTCAACAGGTTCGTATAATCCTGCTTTTTGTAATCGATTACTACATCGGCCCCAAGATCTTTAACCCAGGAAACATTCCCGGTGCTGGTGGTTGTAGCCACAAACAAACCCAGGGCTTTGGCATATTGAATGGCAAATACGCCCACACCTCCTGAACCCGCGTGGATCAGGATCTTTTTACCGGCTTTGGCATCGGCAGCAAGCATTGCCTGCATTGTTGTAAGACCTGTTAAGGGTATACAGGATGCTTCCCGATGCGAAAGCTTTGCCGGTTTCAGTGCCAGGTACTTCTCTTCAATGCAGATGTATTCGGCGAATGTGCCGGGACTTTTTGTTCCTACTCTTGAATAAATTTCATCCCCGGTTTTGAAACTGCTTACATTCTTACCTATGGCAGTAATCTGGCCACTTACATCATATCCAAGCCGTTGCGGGAAGCGGAACTTCAGGAGCTGTTTAAGTCTCCCGTTCACCAGTTTATAGTCGATGGGGTTCAGGCTGGCAGCAACTGCTTTTACAAGTACTTCATGATCGGATGGAACGGGTACCGGAATATCCGACAGGATGATTTTATCACTGGTTTCTCCGTAACCGGTAAACTGTATTGCTTTCATACTTTTTTTGAATATTGGCAGGACAATCTATCCCGATCAGTATTCCTGTCAGAAGCAATCTTACAAAATCGGAAAAAACAGGAACATTAGTAAAAGATTTGAGCGACCGGAATGTTCAACATCCGGAGGCAGTATTATGAAATATTAAGGAAGTAATAATACCGGTTATTTAAAAATTGTGAGGCTATTTCTTTTTAAATGCCTTGATCCGGTTGTTCAGGAAGGTTTGTTGCTTGTTCAGCCATTGATTCATACCTATTCCGTATTCCGTGGTTATCATTAAAGCATTCCCACGGAGATTAGTTCCACCGGAATTATTGAAATTAAGTAAATTGTACCTTCCCTTAATACCGATATACCTGCCTTTATTCAGGTAGTAGATATATGCAGCCCCGAAACCCAGTCCGGGTGAGTGAATGAATTTGCTTTGGGCATTTTCGTTAGAAATGGTGCCGTCGTTAAGATTCAGTACCTCCAGCGCCTCGTATGAGGCGCTTCCGAAAACATCAAATTCAAACCGCCTGTATTGGATAATCTGCCGGCCAAGATCAGCATGAATACTCAGCTCCATGAAGTTATCGGAGTTGTGGATCTGATCATTGAATGCAACCTGGTATTTGTTTTTCGATTTACCAATACTCAGTTCGGCTCCTAAATTGAATATCATTTTATTTTTCTGGAAACCCAATTCATATCCAAAACATGGGTGAATACCAACAATGCTTAATTTGTCGCCGGGGATCCAAATACCGACAATTCCTGCCTGGTGTTCAATCCATACAGGAAGCTCACCCAGGATGGGAGTATCAAAAATCTTTTTAAGTTTTGTGCCTGAATATTCCCGGGTGGTGAGTAACAGGAACATGCTGTCAACAGGATGATGATAATACCTGACAAAAAACGCTTCTTCGGCCGAGAGATCCGAATAATTCAGCGCACGTGAGGTAATGCTATCCGTAAACGACTGGTACCATTTTAGGAGTTCATATTCCGGTGTATAGTAATAATAGGACTGGAGAGCATTTCCTGTTGTGTCGTTGTAAAGCCACTGGTAAACATCGAGGTATTGAATCACTTCATCTCCAAACAGAGTGTCGGAAAAGGTTCCTGAATCAATTGCCCAAAGGATGCGTGTGCGGAAGATGGTTTCATCAGTGCCGCATTTTTTGGCCCAATAGTCAAGCAGGTAATTGGCGGTATCAATATTTTCGTCCTGGTAATATAAGGGGATCAGTTGCATGCTTGCATACTGGATCTCGCTGCAATCGTTGATTGAATCGGAAAGCAGTTTCCGGGCATCAGTCAGTTGGGCATCTGCCTGTATAGAAAGGAAGGTAAAAACTGAAAAAAACACCAGGCGCCTGATCAATAATGCCATGTGAATTGCAAATTATATCACGAAATTAGCACAATTTGCCAACATTTCTCTTTTTAACTTGCAGATTGTTCGTGTTATTTACGGATTCACTTTCGAGTAATTCTCACATATTATTTCAGATCTTTCTGAATTTTAAAGTCAAGATTCATTGACTAACAGAAAAATCACTTCGAAATTTTTTATGTTATTCATTACGTGAATTTTAGGACTTCCCTTTTTCAAAAGGGGTGGCCGCAGGCCGGGGGATTTGTCGGTTGTGGTTATGATGATTTAAATCCCCCTCTTATCCCCCTTTTTCAAATGGGGACGATCGATTCTGCCCTTATGCCTGTCTCCCATTTATTATAGTGTGGCTTCATGCAGTGAATTGGCCTTTCCGTATCATCCTTTTCAAAGGGGGGACGATCGATATTTCTTTTGTCAGATAACTGCTAATTAATGAGGAATATGAAAGGCTCAAGGCTATCTATTGATTTATGCACTGTCGCAATATATTATATTCAGAAACCTTACAACTGACTCAGCATTAATTACCCGATGCGTTCTATAATCGGAGTAATCATTGACAATAAGGTAAAATAGTTTAACACCCTGGGTTTAGGGTTGGAATCTGTTCAGAAAAATTAAAATTTGCGGAGCGTTGTTCGATCTGCGCTATCACTAAATGCCTAAGCTGTATTCATTTCCGGCTGAAGGGAGTATTCAAGTCTTCTTTCCAGCCTTGCCAGGTCACTACGGAAGGCAATGGCTTCAACCTTGTCGGTTTCGGAAATAACTTCGACCAAACCTTTATAGTAATCGATCCCATCGATCAGGTTTTGCTTGAATACGGTGAGGTATTCAAGGGGTTTACCCTCAATCGGGTG
The DNA here is from genome assembly GCA_025350385.1 of Bacteroidales bacterium. Lineage (GTDB taxonomy): Bacteria > Bacteroidota > Bacteroidia > Bacteroidales > UBA4417 > UBA4417. The sequence goes on along the minus strand of JANXXZ010000395.1, from coordinate 6,457 downwards.
AATGGCCTCCTTTACCTTGATTTCAAAGTATTCGATGTACATATTTAATTCATTGATGAACATATTGGGGCGGTCCTGTCGTTCTATCAGGTTCTGCCGGCCATAAATATGATCCGCCATTTCGGAAAGCGTAGATTTTTTGGAGAAATAGGCCAGGTTTGGACCCGGGCAGACAGAAACTCCTTCCCCTTCGGATGTGGTATCCAGGTCGTTCACCAGTAACACCGAGGTGCCCAACCCGACACAAATACAGGCTTTATCTGTAATTGCCTTGTATTCCTTTTGGTATTCGTAGAAGGTAAGTTCTTTAGTATCGAGTTCTGAAATCTTAAGCCGCTGGTAATGGCGCGAAGCGGTACATATTGGCTTGTCAGTGAATTCAGTATTAAGCGAAGCATATTGCTTTGAACAACCGCTTCCAGGCCGTCCGGAGACGGTTTTTATATCTTTTTCGATGTCCTTGGTGTTGCCCCGTACCGAGTTGAAAGGAACGCCCAGCGGAGAGATATTACTCAGGTAAAGATCATCCTCCTTTGCATCTATAAGCAACTGCAAAGTCGGTTCATCCACGTTGGTCACTTCAGGAACCAGGAGAAAAGGGCTTCCCCAGCCGACTGAATCAAGTTCATAATGATCGAGCAGGAACTGGTGTTCATAAGCTGTGCCCACTCCTCCTTGAGCAGTAAAAGTAACTTCCGGAGCCACAGCAGGGCAGGGGCGTGATTTTGCGACTAATGCCTGGCTGAAAAGTTTGTAAGTTTCATCCATAAGGCCAACCTTGTTCTTCCTGAATTCTTCAAGAATGGGTCCCATGAGGTAGCCTTGTGTGGCAAAAGCATGTCCACCGCAATTAAGGCCTGATTCAACGCGGTATTCCGAAACCCAGAGCCCTTTTTTGGCAAGGAATTTTCCCTGGATGAGCGCTGAGCGGTAATCGCTTACTTTCAATATTATTTTCTTGGTTATTTCTCCTTTTTCATCCGGGTAAAAACCGTCAAATTCTTCCAGGTAACCATATAAGCGTGGGTTCATGCCAGCCGATAATACCAGTGCCGAATGAACCGTACTGTTGGCAAATCCCCTTACAGCGGCATGGGCATCGTTATATTCGGCAGGAAGTTTCCCGTTATCTTCATAGTTCTCTTTGTCGAGCTTGGTCATAATATTCACATCAATACTGCCAGTCGGCAAATGTGTATTCAACCATTCCTTGACACTTTTTGGAGAATGTTCCTGCACAAATTGCTGGAATTTAACTTTTAACTCCGATTTGTCGGGGAGCATTTCCATGTATTTTTCCAGCTCGCCGCCTTTCTTATGGAAGGAGTCTTTCAGCTCTTCAAATTTCTCTTTCACTGATTTGTCCATCATATCAAGGAAAGCCGTAATCCGCTTCGCCCTGAAATCCTCAATTTTTGAGGATATTCCCTTGAAAGGGACATTCATCTGGCGGCTGTGGAATTCGCGCATTTTTTCCATGAGCATATCATCCACCAGCGAAATAACGGATGAAATTCCAAAGGGGGCAACCCGAAGAGGAGTATCTATGGTGAAGCCAATTCCCATGACGGGAATATGAAATGAATGAGCATTCATACTGCCTGATCTTAAGATAAATACGTGGGAGATGTATCGGAATGCCGGTAAATTCAGACTAATCAGATTATGGCTGAATCAAACTAAAGAACAACAAACATGCATACCACTCCGGTGAATTCAATACACAAAGGTACAATTAAAAAAGTATAGAATTACTAAAATCGCCGGGAAGCTGTTTTTCTGCTAAATCCATTTAAATGTAAGACTGCCCGCAGGTATGGAACCTGTAGAGGTTTTGATATTTTTTTTTACCTAATTTTTATCCAATTTTAGCTTTCAGGTTGCTTTCCTGCTTTCAGCAGTAAAAAACTAATTCTCCGTTAGAAATCATAACAGCTTATTCTATTAAGAATTAGATCTTTAATGTGATATGGAATAATTAATTTTAACCAGCAGGTTGCTTCCGGATAAGAGGAGCGTAAATTTCCTGTTAAGCGGTGCCATCTGCAGGAAGTTATTTATTTTAACCAGTTTAGCTGCGCTGATTTCACATCCCTCGAATTTCCCCCGACCATAACGACAAAATCACCAGGTTCCCAGTCGTATTTCAGGTCATAATTATAGAATTTAAGATCAGCAGGAGTTATAGTGAAGTTTACGGTTTTCGTTTCTCCTGCTTTCAGGAATACCTTCCGAAAGCCTTTTAGTTCTTTTACAGGGCGTGTTACGCTTCCAACCAGGTCGCGGATATATAGCTGGACTATTTCAGCACCATCAAATTTTCCTGAATTGGTAAGACTGATGCTTGCAGTTAACGGCTGGTTCCCTTTCATTTTCTGACTGCTCAGGGTCAGGTTTCCGTAAGTAAAATGAGTATAGCTCAGCCCGTATCCAAAAGGATAGAGCGGTTCATTGGAAACATCCAGGTAGTTGGAACGGAATTTCTGGAACCACTGACCTTCGGGCAAGGGCCTGCCGGTATTCTTATGATTGTAGAAAATCGGGATCTGTCCCACATTCTGAGGGAAGGTAGCCGGAAGCTTTCCTGACGGATTTACTTTTCCCAGTAAAACATCGGCAATCGCATTCCCGGCTTCGGTGCCGCCAAACCAAACATTCAGAATGGACGGAACATTTCCATTTTCCCAGGTCAGCGTCAGAGGCCTCCCTGTAAAAAGAACCAGCACTAAAGGTTTACCGGTTGCAAGCAAAGCTTTAAGGAGCTCTTTCTGGTTATCAGGGAGTGAAATATCTGACCTGCTTGAACTCTCCCCACTCATTTCGGCTGCTTCTCCTAAAGCGGCTACCACCACATCCGCCTGTGAAGCAACTTTAACAGCTTCGGTAATCAACTCCTGTGCTGAGCGCTTATCTGCATACGTCGGTTTGCCGAAAACACTGATCCGTGCATCCAATGCAGTATCATTCACAATATTAGTCCCCCTGGCATATGTGATCTCTGCCTGGTTACCGACAGCATCCTTCATACCCTGAAGCAGGGAAACCGATTGGGTAAAATCGGCGGCAACACTCCAGGTGCCTGGCATATTTTCCTTGTTGTCAGCCAAAGGGCCCACCAGGGCTATCTTTCCTTTCGGTTGAAGCGGTAATACCTGGTTTTCGTTTTTCAACAGTACGAAAGTCTGAGCAGCGATTTCCCGGGCAGCCTTAAGATGCTCCGGAGTGAAAATTTCTGTTTTTGCCCGGTTGAGGTCACAGTACAGGTAGGGGTCGTCGAAGAGTCCGAGCTTGTATTTTGCTTCAAGTACTCTCCGGCAGGCAAGGTCAATCTGCGACTGGGTTATTTTGCCTTCATTCAATGATTTTTTCAATGTAGTCAGAAAACCTTCACCAACCATATCCATATCAATGCCTGCTTTAAGCGCCAGGGCCGAAACAGTTTGCAGATCACCCATGCCATGATCAATCATTTCGTTGATTGCCGTATAATCGGTCACAACAAATCCGTTGAATCCCCACTGTTTGCGGAGCAGGTCGGTCATAAGCCATTTGTTACCGGTAGCCGGTATTCCGTCAATTTCATTGAATGAACTCATCGCACTGCCGGCGCCGGCATCAACCGCTGCCTTATAGGGAGGGAGGTACTCATTATACATTCGGTAGCGACTCATATCGGTAGTATTGTAGTCGCGGCCTGCTTCGGCAGCACCATATAAGGCAAAGTGCTTCACACATGCCATTATGGTGTTATTTTTACTCAGATCATCTCCCTGGTAACCTGTAACAAAGGCTTTGGCAACCTGTGAGCCGAGGTAAGGATCCTCGCCGGCTCCTTCGGCAATGCGACCCCAACGCGGATCGCGGGCTATATCTACCATTGGTGAGAATGTCCAGCAAATACCATCGGCGCTGGCTTCAACTGCAGCTATCCGGGCGCTTTTTTCAATCGCCGGCATGTCCCAGCTGCTGGCTAGCCCAATGGGAATAGGAAAAACAGTCTGATAGCCGTGAATAACATCCATGCCGAAGAGGAGGGGAATTTTGAGACGGCTTTCTTCCACGGCCACCTTTTGAACATCACGGATCTTTGCTACTGATTTTATATTGAACAAACCACCCACTTTCCCTTGCTTGATCTTTAATCCGATACCTGAGCTCGCCGATTGACCGGTAACTATGTCGCCGGAACCAGGCAGGTTGAGCTGTCCGATTTTTTCGTCCAGGGTCATTTTCTTCATCAAGGCATCTATATATACCTTCATTTTCTGCTCAGCAGTTACAGGTTTGTTCTGAGCTGATACCAGCATTCCGCTGATTAACAGGATGTTTAAAAATAGGATCTTTCTGCTTGTCATGTTGATATAATTATTTATTTGGTTTTGTTCTAAAATATTGTAGGTAAACTCTTTTCCTAAAAAAAAGTACCAGGTGCCTGGTGCCGAGTGCCAGCTGCTCATTTCAGCTGAATTTATTTAGGTTATTTTAACGATATTTGTTTTCATATAATCCTTGATCCGCTATTGGAAACCGGCACCTGGAACCCGGCACTTTCACCTTGTTTGAGTTTATTGATTGAATTGCTTTCCACACTTTCCTTAAACAGAACCTTCTTTTGTAAATAAAAGTTAATCGGCTTTAATAACCTTGCCGGGTAGGCTTATCCCGTTTTCGTTGATTGCTTCAATCATAAAATAGTATGGTTTTTCCTTGTCCATCGATTTAAGCCAGTATTCATTGGCATTGTACACCATAATACAATTGTACAATTTGCCGGGATCAGTTCCCATATAAAGGTTGTACGCATAGGCATTGTCAACCGGATTCCATTTTATCCAGGCCGAGCGTTTGTCCTTCCCGGTGCGAAGAACGACAAGGTCTTTCACTGCCTGTGGTTTTTCGCCGGAACCATACCCGAAAACCCGGAATCCACTGATTGCAAATTTACCGGTCGGCATGTGGACATTTATCAGCTTTATGTACCGCGACGATACCGGAACGGGCAGTTCAATGTAATCATGAGGAACATCAGTCTTATTTGAACTCTTGTCAACCAATAGGTTCCATTTTTTACCATCCTGCGATTCGAGTATCTTATACTGATGACAGACTCCCAGGGATTTCCCCAGGAATTCGGCGTCCTGGTCAGCGTAATTGATCTGAATTGCCCTGACGGTATAAATTGCTCCAAGGTCCGATTGAATCCATTCATTTTCGTTGGCTGTGGCTGCAGACCAATAGGTTTTAATACTTTCGTCAACGGCATTATTGGCTGAATAGTCTCCATAGGTTGATGAGACTGTAACCGGTTTATTATAATTCAGCAGCATCCAGCCAGTAAAAAGGCTTTTCCGATGATCCTCCTTACCATCCGGCAGGTATGTAGGGTAATCGCCGAAAGCTGTATTGCAATACATTACGCCATCGTTGTCGAAGCCGGCAGGCCAAATCCCGATTCTTCGCTCGAAGTTGTTTTTAACCGAAATGCCGATAGTGGAAACGTGCCAGTAATTCTGCCAGTTATCCTGGAATGTCGCGCCATGCCCGGCACCACGGGCAAATCCGCCTGGTTTATAGCTTACCGGCATTGATTGGGGTGTAAAAGGCCCCAGAGGGTTATCCCCAACCACAACGCCATCGGCATACCCGCTGAATTCAGTACCCGGAGCGCCATACTGCAGGTAATATTTACCGTTATGTTTGGTCATCCACGAACCTTCGATAAAAGGATCGAGGAAGGTATCATCCATGTTTTCACCGAACCGCTGCCACCCATACCGCCAGGGTTCAAGGAGATACATCTCCTTACGGGTTGTGTATGGTTGCATGGTTTTCCGGTTCAGTTCCACTCCATAAACGGGATATTGGTTACTGCTACCGTTATACATGTAAAAACGGCCGTTGTCATCGGTGAAAAATGCCGGGTCCCAGCCCCCGATAGCGAACGAATCCACCAGGGGTTTCCAGGAATTGGCTTTTGGATCGGTGCTCATCCAGATCGTAAAACTGCTGGTGTAAGTAGAACCGAATACCAGCATTGTATCACCTATTAAGCCTAAAGCAGGAGCACAGAGTTCGTCAAAGCCCTCGTTCCAGGGCCGAAGGAATTTCCTGGAAATAAAATTCCACCTGATAAGGTCATTACTCCACCAATAGCCCCATTGGTTGGTTGAAAACAGGTAATAATCGCCTTTGTAATTTACGATCACAGGATCGGCCGTGGCCCTGTGTTTCCCCCATTGGCTGAAATTGGGAATGGGAGTATAGCCATAGTCGAGGTTCACAGGGTTACAAAAGGTTTTTTGCTGCGCTTCCGATTTCAGCACAGTAACAACAACTATGCTGATAATCAGGAAAAATTTCATTACATTCATATTAAATGGTGTTTTGTCATTTCAATTACTTCAGATTAAGACTTGTCACTTCTGCTGTAAATGCGGAATATCATGAGAAAAAAGGC
>JANXXZ010000376.1 GCA_025350385.1 Bacteroidales bacterium | reverse complement strand
GGCAGGCTCATTGTTGACAGAACATTCGTGAATTCCGGAAACAGGATGGCTATAGATGTGCCGATTTTTTCACCAGAAGTCTACCTGGTGAAACTGAGTATTGCTGACAAGGTATTTACAAAAAAGATTGTACTTGACTGAGAATTACCTGCATGTGCTGAAGCATTTCAGGAATGGAATCTGATTCTTCACAGAGAATACTCCCTGAAGTTACAAATCTTTAACCCTGCTCACAATTTCTTCAAATCCAGTAGCGCCCTGTTGAAAGCATTGTCAGTCCTCAGGAAAATCGGATAAAAGCCTTTGTCGTCGAAGAGGTTACGGGCAATGAAAGCTTTCATAAGGTCCTTGACTTTTTGCGATGAGGCAGTAACCTCGGCCGGGTTACATTTAATACCGCTTTTATCAGCATAGGCAACATACTGGCTGTAAATAGCCGGTGAAACAGAAAATACCTTATCAAAGACAGTTACATCTCTGAATTGTTTCAATTCTGCCCTGTGCTGATCTACATAATCAAAAGTAAACTGGTAAAGGATTCCTTTGTTTAAAGACTGGTTATAGAATTTATATGCGGTACCTTTTTCGAGGGGAATGAATACATCGGGCATAATGCCGCCACCGCCGTAAACAGTTTTTCCGCCTGGAGTCTTAAACTTCAGGGAATCAACCATTTTAACACTGTCAGCGTTTTCCAGTTCACCATCCTCGAAACGGTGGTAATATTCCATGTAATAATCTTCAGCTCCCTTGGCGTAAGGTTTCTGGATGCAGCGACCGGTTGGCGTATAATAGCGTGCCACTGTAAGCCGTAATGCCGAGCCGTCAGAAAGGTCAATCTGCTCCTGTACCAACCCTTTGCCGAATGAACGCCTGCCTATAATTTCTCCCCGGTCGTTATCCTGTATTGCCCCGGCTACGATTTCACTGGCCGATGCCGAACCTTCATCAATGAGAACAACCATTGGAAGTTTATCCCATTCGCCTTCGTCGGTGGCAGTTGCGGTTTGCTTTGGACGATGTTCTCCCTTGGTATAAACAATCAGCTTACCTGCGGTAAGAAATTCATCAGCCACGGCAATGGCTTCATTCAGGTAGCCGCCTGAATTCCCGCGAAGATCAAGGATCAGTTTGGTGACCCCTTGTTTTTTCAGGTCCTGTAATGCTTTAACCAACTCATCGTGCGTAGTTGCGCTGAACTTGCTCAACTTCAAATACCCTGTGTTTTTATTTACTGCGTACGAAATATCCACACTCCAGGTAGGAATTACATCGCGGATAATGGTGAAATCGATCGGTTTCTTCAGTCCCCTCCGGTAGATCGTCACTTTGACTTTGGTTCCCTTCGGACCTTTGAGCTTTTTCATTACCAACTCATTGGTAATCTTGATGCTTGCGATGTTTTTATCATCCACTTTTACAATACGGTCGCCGGCAAGGATACCCAGTTTTTCGGAAGGGCCTCCCGAAACAGTATTAATTACCATAACCGTATCATGTTCAATGCGGAACTGAACGCCTATCCCATCAAAATTGCCCATCAGCGGATCGTTTGCATCCTTGAACTCGGAAGCTGGAATGTATAGCGAATGAGGGTCAAGGCTGAGGAGCATGCCTGTAATGGCCTCTTCCTGCAGCTTTTCCGGGTTTACGGTATCCACATAGTTTTGATCAATAAAACGGATCATTTCGTTTACCTTGCTTTTTCCTGATCCCATCTTTAACAGGGGATGGTGTGAAACAAAGGAAACGCGCATCATATAATAACCCAGTATGATTCCTGCGACCAGGACGATGGAAAATGCTATGGGCAGATATATGTAAACACGACGGTTGGATTGCATACTATATTATTTTGGAGCGCAAAAATAGGCAAAGATGTCCATTGATCAGGACTTCACCCGGTCTTTAACAAGAATTGGGAAATGAATTACCTGTACTTTTCAGCTGTTTTCCTTATGGCATCAGCCGACCACATTACGAACATATTCCGGACTTTATCACGGCTGTAACCTTTCCCTTCCTCAAGCAGGCTGCTGTCCTGGGTGTGGATCCGTTTTCCTTTTCCATCAAGGATCACAAATACCGGGAAGCCGAACCGCTGGGGATAATCGAGCAACGCAAGGACTTCATGGTTTTCATTTTCTTTGCTGAAATTTACTTTAACCACTACGTAATCAGCTTTCACAAGGCTGTCAAGTTCCGCATCTTCTTCAATCATCTTATGAAACCGTATGCACCAGGGGCACCAGTTTCCACCTATCTGGAGGAAAACCTGCTTTCCGCCAGCATTTGCAACTTCAACTGCCTGGGCAATTTCGGCTTTAGCATCGGCCTGTGGATTATAAACCGCCACTTTCAGCTGGGCGGATACATGAAGGCTCAAAAATGCCGCCATGATTGTGATCATGAGTAGTTTCATAGTTGGGGAAGGTTGTTTTATCTGCAATTTGATTCAATTTAAGTTTTGCATTAATTGTTTTTCTGACTGTTCGTTATACTGTGATCTGGTTGCTAAGTGCCGCGTTCCATGTTCCAGGTTCCTACATGCATGTGATTTTCATTAATTACAGGCGGTAAATCTTGTTGTTTTTTGAAACCTTGAGCCCTTTAGCTGGAACGTGGCACCTGGCCCGTGACACCTTGGGAAAACCCGCAAATTCCTGATTATCATCAATCTCTCCAATAAATCATTTTTCGTAACAATACCCTCAGATGTTAAATTGCGTTAAACTTCAAAGGTAATAACTCCGGGCATACAATAAGGTTCAGCAGGAATTTCTATTTTTGCCTGGCAGGCAATACAACCATTTGAAGCATCGTCATCTTCAATCCTCTCGCTGCAAATTCAACCTGATTTCTGTCGCCTATGAACCTTGTTATTGATATGGGTAATACGATGACAAAACTGGCGGTTTTTGACCGGCAGATGCTTCAGGATTTCATCCGCATTGAAGGAGCTTACATGGAGCGGATCCTGCAATTCTCCGGCGAATTCCAATCGCTCAAAGCCTGTATCATCTCTTCCGTAAGTGCCGATCCTTCCCCTTTGGTCAGTAAACTGGAGCAACAGATGAAATGTATCTTACTCGATCATACTACGGCCGTGCCTTTTGAAAACAATTACTCTACTCCTGATACTTTAGGAAAGGACAGGCTTGCAGGAATAGCAGCAGCAATAAACCTGTTTCCCCATGAAGATGTGCTGGTAATTGACGCCGGAACTGCTATCACCTTTGATTTAATTACTTCAGCAGGCAGATACCTGGGTGGCGCAATAGCACCAGGGATTGCAATGCGATACCAGGCACTGCATACTTTTACCGGGCGATTACCTTTACTGAATCCGAGTGATCATGCAGATCTAATTGGAACCGATACTTCGGGCAGTATTCATTCGGGGGTGCTGAACGGTGTCATCAGCGAAGTTTCAGGCATCATTGATGAGTATTTGAATGTATATTCATCCTTAAAAATTATTTTAACCGGGGGAGATCATAATTTCTTTGATAAACGATTAAAAGTTAAGACCTTTGCGGCCCCAAATCTTGTCCTTGAAGGACTTAACATTATACTCAATTACAACCTTGAAAAAAAATAACACTTTCTTTTTGTTGGCAATTGTGCTACTACCCGTATTCATGTCCGGACAGACCAGTATCAATTCTCCTTATTCTCGTTTTGGACTGGGACTGTTCTCGCCCAACATCAGCATAATGAATATGGCTATGGGAGGCACATCTGCTGCTTCCAGGAGCTCTTTGTATATTAATCCTAAAAATCCAGCCTCCTATGCGGCTTTCGATAGTACAAGCTTTATTTTCGAAGGTGCTTTCCTGGCCAGTAAACTGAAATTAAGCACTTCAACTTCTTCAACAAAAACCAATGATGCTTCGTTAGGCTATGTTACCATGGGTATCCCCATATCGAAGTGGTGGAAAGCAGGTTTTGGTGTTATGCCGTTTTCTTCTGTTGGATACAATATTGCCAGCGAAAGTGTACTTGATCAAATAGGGAAAGTCCGGTACGGATATACCGGGAATGGTGGCTTAAACCAGGCATTCCTGGGAAATGCTTTTCAACCATTTAAGAATCTTTCTGTCGGATTCAATCTTTCCTATATTTTCGGATCACTCAGCCATGAGAGTACCATTTCATTTCCTGATTCGGGGAGTATGTACAACACACGTGTGAGTAATTCTACTCAATTGAAGAACCTTAACTTCGACTTCGGTCTGCAATATCTCAACACACTGAAAAGCGGGATGTTCGTTGTGGCTGGCTTAACTTTCAGCCCGAAACAATCATTATATGGCCTGGCCGATGAACTGGCAGTATCATACGTGCATAATGCAACATCAGATATTGATATTAATAAGGATACAGCTTTGTTTGTATCCGGATTGAAAGGTGATGCCGTAATTCCTATGAGTATCAGCGGCGGCTTGTCAGTTGGACGTGTCAACCGCTGGACAGCCAGCACTGATGTTCAGTGGCAGAAATGGAGTGACTATAAATTTTACGGGAATTCCGAATCGTTGAAAGATAAACTGCGGGTTTCAATGGGCGGACAGTTCAGACCTTCACCTATCGATATCGGGAAATATTGGAAACGAATTACTTACAGGGCCGGTCTCAGGTTTGAGCAGAGCTATCTGGAAATACGGAATAACCGCTTGAATGATTATGGATTAAGTTTTGGCATAGGACTTCCCATGAAGAAATCACGTTCAACTATAAATATGGCATTTGAAGTCGGGACCTTTGGAACTACAAATAGTGATCTTATCAAAGAAAATTATTTTCGCGTTTCTATCGGCGTTTCTTTATATGAAAAATGGTTCCTGAAAAGAAAGTTTGACTAGCTTGGCTTTGTTGTTAGATCAACAACTAAGATGAAAAAAGGTCGAATAGCTTTCGTGATTCTCATTGCTGCGATGGTCATAGCGAGCGGAAGGATTCTGGCCCTTGGAAATGAGATTTCAGGGAATCATAGCGACAGTAAACAATGAAGTACCCACATGGCTACTTACAGGGTGTTTTTCGAACATACGATATTTGACGATGCAATGCCACACTGGAGTTGGGTTTTCCTTAACTTTACCAATGCCGGATGTGATTTGTTCACTGATAACTCCGGGATACCTGGAGGGATGATCAGTCAGAACGGGGACAATAACATTTGTGATCAGCTTATCGACCTTTAAGGCAGGTTGCTGCATTAATGAAGTCACCACCCTGCGTTCAGTAATATGATACCGACTAGCCCCCCCCTAATATGTGCAGTAAATTATTCTTGGTTTCCATCATGTTGAAAACTTTCATTATTCTGGCAGTGTTTGCGGCAACAATGCTTCTTTCGTGCAGCAACGATATTCAAAAAGTAAAAGCGCTCACCACAATTGATTCACTGCCCGATATTACAATCCGTAAAATTATGGTCAAACAGAGTGAGCTTGGGTTGATCACGCTTGAACTTACCGCTCCGCAGCTTAATTCATTTCAGGGTAAAGATCCCTATACCGAATTTCCCAAAGGCCTGAAGATTGTTTTTTTTGATTCCCTGATGCGGCCTAAATCGGAGTTGACGGCCAACTACGGAATAAGCTGGGACAACCGGAAGCTGATGGAAGCTAAAGGGAATGTGGTAATGAAAAATTTTGCTAAAGCCGCGCAACTCAATTCTGAGCACCTTACCTGGGATGAAAACAAAAGGAAAATGTTCACAGAAGAGTTTGTAAAAATTACTACTCCCGACAAGATCATTACTGGAAAGAGTATGGAATCGGATGAATTATTCGATAACTGGACATTGCGGCATGTTTCGGGTACTATCTATGTGAACGAACAAAAGTAACCTGTTGGTTTCGGGTAATATCTTATTAAATTCTGTTTTAGCTTATGCTTATGGAAATTTGATTACTGAATCCAATTTCCATACGATTGTAAAATAAATCAGGCGCAAGTGTTTTCGTTTCGTAATTTTATCTGTTCTTAACTCCATTCATGGACGTTACCCTTATCATTATTTTAACCCTGGCTTTTTCCGCCTTTTTTTCAGGTATGGAAATAGCTTTTGTCAGCGCCAATAAGCTAAAGGTTGAGCTTGATAAAGGCAAAGGAATGATCTCAGCCAAACTCCTGGCTAGTTTTATGCAACGGCCTTCACAATTTATCGGTGCCATGCTGCTTGGGAATAATATCTCGCTGGTAATCTATGGTGTTGCAATGGCAACGGTTTTATATCCTCTGCTGGATAATTTTTTGCCGGGGATACTCCATTCAGAGGTAATATTATTGTTAGTTCAAACCCTTTTATCTGCGCTGCTGATACTGATCCTGGCCGAATTCATGCCAAAAGTCCTTTTCAGGATCAATCCCAACGGACTTCTTAGCTTTTTCGCCGTTCCGGCCTTCCTGCTTTATCTTCTCCTGTTTCCCCTGATCTATCTTTTTATTGGACTATCGGAATTCATCCTCAAGAAAGTCCTTGGGATTGAGATTGGTACTAAAGGGTACCAGTTCTCAGCACTGGATCTTGACGAGTATATCCGCGATTTTTTTCACCCTGCTGATGAGCAGCAGCAAGGAGAACAGGAAATCCAGATGATTCAGAATATGATGGACTTTCATATTACCAAGGTCAGGGAATGCATGGTTCCACGTAACGAAATTGTAGCCCTTGACGAAAGCGTTCCGATAGAAGATATACACCGGCACTTCATAGATTCAGGACATTCGAAAATTCTTGCTTACAACGGTTCAATAGATAATATGACCGGTTATGTCCACCTCTTTGATCTGTTTAGTAAACCTACAGGAATTCATGCAGTTGTGAGGCCGGTTCTTTTTGTTCCTGAAACGATTACAGCGAATAATGTGTTGAATATGCTTATTGAACAGCGTCGCTCTGTTGCCGTGGTCGTGGATGAATTCGGGGGAACGGCAGGGATGGTGACCACCGAAGACCTGATCGAAGAGATTTTTGGTGAAATTGATGATGAATTTGACCTGGAAGAGTTCACCGAAAAACAAATCAATGATAAGGAATTTATTTTTGCCGGCCGTCTGGAGATTGATTACCTGAACCGGCAGTATGACCTGAATCTACCCGAAAGTGATGAATACGAAACCCTTGCAGGACTTATTATTCATAATCATCAGAATATTCCGTTAGTCAATGAACAGATCAGTTTTAATAAACTGACTTTTACCATCCTTGCTGCCTCCGAAACACGAATTGAAAAAGTGCAACTAACAGTTAATGAGGCATAAACTTAACCCATTACCGGGATCATAGCAGGCCGTGCAGATATCAGGATGTCAGATTGATGGCATTCTAAAACTATTATGACAAGGTTATAGTTCAATACTCACGGCATCATATCTGCCATTTTTTACAAATACTTCATCTATAAATCTTTCCCGGCCAGAATAAATAGATACTCGTCGTAAAAATAATTTTTCCACTTCAGGAATTAGTGTAAATTTGCACCTCTTTTTAAGGAAACAATAAAACAAATTCAAATGGCTATTATCGGAGAAATTCGTAAACATTACTGGTTGCTTGTCGCTATTATTGGTATTGCTCTGTTACTTTTTGTTCTTAGCGATTTTTCGAGGAAAAAATCGAAACAGACCAACAATATAGGAATAATTGCCGGCGAAAAGATATCTGCTACCGAATTCAACAAGAAAGTTGAAGAAAACATTGAGCTTCAAAAAGCCAACTCCGGTAAGGATAACATGACCAGCGATGAGAGTTACAAGGTTCGTCAGGGTACCTGGCAGCAATTGATGAATGAAATTGTGATGAACCAGCAGTACGATGCGCTGGGAGTCACTGTAACTGTTGATGAACTCGACGACTTGATCCGGGGTAAAAATCCACATTCTTATATAGTTCAGAGTTTTACTGATCCAAATACCGGGAAATTCGATGCAAAAGCAGTGAACAATTTCCTTCAGAATCTCGATAATGTGGATCCTAAAATGAAGCAACGTTACCTTGCTATGGAAAAGGCTATCAGGATTGACCGTCTTACCAACAAGTATAATAATCTTATTACCAAAGGCTTATATGTTCCCAAGGCATTTGCCAAACGCAGCTATGAAGAATCAAACAAGATGGCTCAGGTTCGTCTTACAGGAGTCAGGTACCAGGTTGTACCCGATAGCATGGTAAAGATCACCGACGCTGACTATGAGAAATACTATAACGAGAACAAATATAAATTTGTCCAGGACAAACCAATCCGTGACCTGGAATATGTCCTTTGGGAAACAAAAGCTTCAGAGGAAGACCGGATTAAGATCAAGCAGGATATTACCAAACTATACCAGGAATTTACCACGGTTACTGATGTTCCCATGTTTGTGAACTCTGTTTCCGATTCGCGTTACGACAGTACCTGGAAAAAACGGGGTTCTTTTTCACCTATGGTTGATTCTATTCTTTTTAGTTCTGCTGTTGGTACGATCATTCCGCCGCAGGAGGAAAATGGAATGCTCCGCTTCTTCAAACTTATGGATAAACAATCCAGACCTGATTCACTGAAGGCCAGCCATATCCTGATATCCTTTGCCGGCACGCAGAAACAGGATGTAAAACGTACGAAGGAAGCAGCAATCAAGGAATCAGATAGTCTCCTGAATGTCGTTAAAAAGAATCCTGCTGCTTTCGAAAGTATTGCGGGAACTTTATCGGACGACGAATATGCCAAAAAGAAGATGGGTGATCTTGGCTGGTTTGCTGATGGCGCTATGGTTCCTGAATTCAATAACGCCGTTCTGAAAGGAAATGTAGGCGATATTGTAAAGGTTGAAAGCCAGTTCGGTTTCCATATTATTAAAATTACCGGTAAAAAAGATCCTACTCCTAAGATTCGGGTAGCTTCTGTTGACCGCAAAATTGAAGCCAGCTCAAAAACGGTTGAAATGGTTTATAACCAGGCCAGTTCTTTTGCTGCCGAAAACAATACAATCGAGAAGTTTGACAAGGCTGTAAAAGATAAAGGTCTTGACCTCCGCAAAGGTGAACGCACCGATGCAATGGCCGATAATCTACCCGGTGTTGCTCATGCCCGCGAAGTTGTTCGCTGGGCTTTTAATGAGGAAACCAAGAAAGGTGCAGTCTCCAATGTATTCGAAACAGACGGATCATACGTGGTTGCTGCCGTCAAGACCATCGTCGAAAAAGGAACAGTTCCCCTTGAGGTGCTGAAAGAAGGTATTAAACCGTTGGTAATCCGTGAAAAGAAAGCCGATCTTATTACCAAAAGAATAAATGCACAGTTTGCAAAACTCAAGGATATCAACCAGATCATCCAGGAATACAAAGGGAAAATTGATACTGTTGATGTTTCATTCGCCAGTGCTAACATTCCCATCTATGGACATGAACCGAAGGTAACCGGCCAGATTTTTAGTATGAAGAAAGGCCAGATGTCAGCGCCTATTCAGGGAGAACAGGCAGTTTATGTGGTAATATACGATGGTGTTAAGGAAGCTCCTGCCACCACCGATTTCGCAAACCAGATACGCCAGATGGAAATGAATTTCCAAAACCGGGCCAACCAGATTCCAACCCTGCTTGAGGATAAGGCCAAGGTTACAGATAACAGGTTGACATTTTATTAGGACCTGATTTGAATAAATTTAGACAGGCTGCCTTTTCGGGTGGCCTGTTTTGTTTCTATTAACCCGGAAGCAAAATAATTGAATGCCAGTATAACAGAATATTAACGTATTAGCCGTTTCCTGATATATTAACATAAGTTAGAACTAACCTTAGTAACTCTGCGGGGAACCCTCCGGCATTTCAGATTTTGAGAAAGTCTCTTATCCTATACCAGTTGTAGGCGGTTCGCATCCTGCTTGATAAAAATAAAAAGTAGTACTGTGAAAGCCCAAAGCGATGAACCCCCGTAACTGAAAAACGGCAGGGGGATACCGATTACCGGCATAAGCCCGATGGTCATCCCCACATTAACGAAGAAATGGAAAAAGAGAATGGAAGCTACACCATAGCCATAAATCCTGCTGAAATCAGATCGCTGTCGCTCAGCGAGTAAAACAAGCCGGACACAAAGGTAAATGAACAATGCAATCACTACAAGGGCTCCAAGGAAACCCCATTCTTCGCCTACGGTACAGAAAATAAAATCAGTGCTTTGCTCAGGAACAAAATTGAATTTGGTTTGAGTTCCTTTCAAAAACCCTTTCCCGCTAAATCCGCCTGAGCCGATCGCTATCTTTGACTGGTTCACATTATAACCGGCACCCTTCAGATCAATCTGATTGCCCAGTAATACATTGATGCGAGTTTTCTGATGAGGTTCCAATACTTTGTTAAAAGCATAATCTAACGCGAAAGTAAAAGATGCCGCAAGCACAAATATGCCGATCAATATCAGCACGTTCCGCCGGGTTCGGCGGATAAACAGAATTAATCCGGCAATTATTACACCCAGCACACCAATCACCCAGTAACGGTCGAACATCAGTGAGGCAAGTGAAAGAAATGCAGTGGCAACACCAAAAAGCAGAAAATTCCCCGGCATCCCCTGCCTGTATAATACCAACACCAGGGAAGCATATACAATTGCTGATCCTGTATCATTCTGCAAGAGTATGAGCACGGCCGGGATAATCATGATTATGAGCGGGATAATCCGTGGTCTGAGCTTCCGGTGATCAAAGTCAAGCGCGGATAGATAGCGGGCTAATGCCAGTGTAGTAGCAAATTTGGCAAATTCAGCGGGTTGAAGCAAGAAACTCCCTATTTGAAACCACGACCGCGAACCTGCAACTTCTTTACCTACAACTAACACAGCGACTAGCAGGAGAATTGTTGCTCCATATATTACATAGGCAAAAGCACTGAAGAATTTTACATCAGTAAGCAGAACAAGCAGCCCGATAGCCAAAGCCGAAGCTATCCAGATAACCTGCTTCCCGTACGATTGCGACATGTCAAAGATGCTTGAATGCTGATCATTAAATACAGCGGCATAGATATTTATCCAGCCAATCATAAGTAGTGCCAGGTAGATAAACAGCAGCGGTTTATCAATATTTCGCAATATGCCTTTTTCTTCTCTCAATTGCCGAGTAAGTTTGCATTAATCATTCTATCTTCCACTTCTTTCCGTTTTACATTACGGGTAATATATTTCTCAATCATCAGAGAAGCAATTGGTGCGGCCCAGGTTGCACCAAATCCTGCATTCTCAACGATGACACAAATCGCGATTTTAGGGCTTTCAATCGGCGCATATCCGACAAAGACAGCATGCGCTTTGCCATGGGGATTATCGGCAGTACCTGTTTTTCCTGCAACAGTTATGCTGTCAATCATAGCGCCTCTTGCGGTTCCTTGGGTAACAACCTCGGCCATACCCTGGCGGACCACATCAACATACTCGGGATTGATGCTGATGATATTTCTTTTTTTGGTGAAATCAGTCAGGTTCTTCTCTGTACTAATAGCACGAACAATGTGTGGCGGATAAAACCAACCCCTGTTTGCCAGCATGGCTGTGTAATTAACCATTTGAAGTGGGGTAGCTGTTATTTCTCCCTGTCCGATGGATAAGGAACGGATGGTCATCGCATTCCAGTGCCCTTTGCCGTAAACCTTGTCAAAGAATTCGGAAGGGGGAAGACTTCCTTTTACTTCGTACGGGAGATCTGATTCGAGTGAACGGCCGAAACCCATGGTCAGAAGGTGATTCCGCCACATATCATACCGTTCCTTTACTGATTCGTAATTTTCGTCGTTCATGATCGAACGGAAAACCAGCCAGTGGAATGGATTGCATGATTGCTGGATAGCAGTATAGACATCCAGTGGGGTTTGATGATTATGGGTACACTTTATCGGTGATGACGCGGGACCCTGGCATGAATAGCGTGTTGAGGTGGTGAGTACACCCTCCTGCAAAGCAATCAGATCATTAGCCATTTTAAAGGTAGACCCTGGCGGATAGGTTCCGGATATGGCCCTGTTGAGCAAGGGTTTTACCGGGTCCTCGTTCAGCAAGGCGAAGTTTTTACCCCTAACACGGCCTACCAGGAGGTTTGGGTCATAACCGGGGCTTGAAAGAAAGCACAAGATCTCCCCCGTTTGGGGTTCAATGGCCACGATACTTCCCCGCTTATTTGTCATCAGCTTTTCACCGTATGACTGGAGTTCTGCGTCCAGCCCGGTGTAAAGATCGTCGCCCATTACAGCGGCAGTATCGTATTTCCCGTCTTCGAAACTGCCGACATCGCGGTTGAAGACATCTACCATGCGGATCTTCATGCCTTTGATTCCACGTAATTGCTTCTCATACGACCGTTCAATTCCGCTTATACCAATATAATCACCCTGCTTGTAATAGATTTCATTTTCTACCTGTTTCGGGGTTACCTCACCGATATATCCCAGTATATGTGCGCCAATGGACATCGGGTACTTCCTTAATGTCCGGGGTTGAACAAAGAATCCCTGGAATCGGTAGAGTTTTTCTTCAATATAACCATAGGTTTCCTTTGAAATCTGCTTTTCAAAGGGTGAAGATAGAAACCTGGAATAGGCTTTGGCCCGGTTTAATCGTTCGATAAACCCGGTCTTGTCGATTTCGAGAAGGCGGCAAATCTCGGCAGTATCCACATTTTTCACCTGGCTGGGTACTACCATAAGGTCATAGACGGCTTCGTTGTAAACCAGCAATTTGCCAAAGCGGTCGTAGAGCAGCCCACGGGCAGGAAATTGTGTAACATAACGTAATACATTGTTATTGGCCGAAAGGGTATAACTCCGGTCAATCACCTGGATGTAAAACAACCGTAACAGGTAAATAAAACCAACAGCCAGAAAGGTAATTATAATCACGATCTTACGGTCGGCATAAATACGACTGGCCATTGAATATCAAGTGTTTAAGTAAAAATAAACCGAAGATAGAATCGTTTGCAAATGTAACTGTTTCGGCTGATGTTTTACGAAATGGATGATCATAAGTGGAAGAGCATTTTATTATAAGGAGTGCCGTGTGCCATGTGCTCAGTGCCGGGCTGTAGTGGAATTTTCTTTTTCAAAATAATTGAGATCAGATATCAAAATAACTATATAAAATTTCCAGAAACCAGATTTCTATTTCTTTCTCCTCTCTCCTTTCTCCCTACTCCCTACTTCTTACTCCCTACCATTCTTCCTGCAAATCACTAAATCCAAGCCCTGAGTTTATAATACCCGAGGGCAAAAACTTCCCGGATCACTAAAATTTCATACTTGAGGTGCGTCCAGAACTGGTATCGCAGTTGCTTGTTGTGCCCGATCGGGGGAACAATCGCATTGCCTTTCAGATCTCGATCGTTGTAGCAGAGTTTATCTTCTTCAACAGAAGTTTCAAACGTTGGCAAACCTTGTACATTGGCAAACCCGGCTTTTTCGAAAGAAAGAATGGCCCGGTACATATGTTCAGGCGATGTAACAATCGTGATTGGGTATTTCAAATTTGAAATTCCTTTGGTTTTTGCAATATCCATCGCCTGTTGACGCGTATTCCGGCCTTCGGTTTCGAATGTTACCCTCGACCGGTTAACATTGCGCATTATGAGTTCCTGCCTGAGCAGGCAGGGCGAACTCAGGCTGTCGGCTGTATCGCCGGGCAGGGCAATAATAATGGATGATTTAGGGTATTTGTTAGCAACAAATGCTGTATAATAGCTTCGGATAAGTCCGTCTTCGCTTGGCATTCCCGACCCGCCAAGCAGCACAATAGTTGACGGTGCTTGAGTGATAGAACCTTTATGGGTACCCATCCAATGCCAGGCATAGTAAGGAAGCGTAGTGAACGCCAGGATACATGCGATAATAAAAAATGCTCCCGCTACCAGGATGAGAATCCTGAAGAGTTTACCGGTTCTTTGAATGAGAGTACCAGCTTTATTCGGCTTTCTTGATTTCACCGGCACAAGTATTACAAAATAGTCTGGTTAAGGTTTTTTGATGACAAACAGTGGAGTCTGCACTACGTTGCTCTGGTGCAAAGCCCTGTCCTTGATATATACTTCGAACGCAATAGTATCGCTTATTAAAAGCGGCCAGGCATAGTATAACTGAAGATCAATGCTGATATCACCTTTAATGTTTTTATTCCTGCCGGCCGGGGTAAGAATAGGAATGCGTGCATTAAATCCGAAGGAGGAATCCGGAAGTATGATTTCTGCCAGTTGCCCGTTTACCATCTGCATAAACTTCAGGTAAAAGTTATACTTATAGGGTTCAACTGTATCGGAATCGTATAGTCCGATATCCCCGTCGCCATCGGTATATGAAATAGTAAGTATACCTAATGAATCATAATTGTTCACACTTCTCATTACTCCGAATTGTGAGTATTGGATCACTGGCTCTAACGGGTAGGTCTGCTCCTTGATGCATCCCGAAAGGCCGGTCAGAAGGATGAGTATTGAAAATAGGGTTATCTTTGAATACGTTTTCATCATTCACATTAAAGGAATAAAATTACAATAATTTGTTATGGATACAGTAGCCTTGCGGCAAAGGATTTTCAGCATTAAAACGCCGCACGATTTTAACGCCTTGGCTGTTGATATATTTCATTTTCAATATCAACAAAACAAGGTTTACCGGCAGTTTGTTGATGCTTTGGGCATAATTTCCGGTATTGTTGATCAGTACGATAACATTCCGTTTTTACCGGTCAGTTTCTTTAAAACGCACAGGGTTGTTACCGGCGACCAGGATGAGCAGGTGGTTTTTGAAAGCAGCGGCACCACCGGATCAGCTACCAGCAGGCATTTTGTTAAGGATTTTAGTCTGTATGAAGAGAGTTTCACCAGGGGATTGAAGCTTTTTTATGGGGAAATTTCCCTATACTGTATTTTTGCTTTACTGCCTTCTTACCTCGAACGGCAGAATTCATCACTCGTTCACATGGTTGAGCGGCTGATGTGGAAAAGTAACAGGGCTTTCGGGGGGTTCTACCTCGATGACATGCAAAAACTTGCAGATTCAATGATCGATGCAATCAACTCCGGGAATAAGGTGATGCTTTTTGGGGTTACTTTTGCCCTGCTCGAAATGGCTGAAAAATACCCGGTTCCTATTCCTGACGCCATCATTTTTGAAACGGGTGGTATGAAAGGCCGCCGTAAGGAACTTACCAGGATGGAACTTCATGAGGAACTCAGCAAGGGATTTGGTGTGGAGAAAATCCATTCTGAATATGGCATGACGGAACTGCTTTCGCAGGCCTGGTCGCAGGGTGACGGTATTTTTCGCTCTCCCCCCTGGATGAAAATCCTGATAAGCGACCCGAACGACCCGCTCTCTCTGCTCGAAAATGGCCATACCGGTGGTATTAATGTGATTGACCTGGCTAATCTTAACAGTTGCAGCTTTATCGCAACCCAGGACCTGGGACGGAAAAACGCGGATGAATCCTTTGAAGTGCTGGGACGTTTTGACACGAGTGATATCAGGGGATGTTCGTTGTTGTTTTAGTGCTGAGTGTTGTGTGCCTAGTGCTCAGTGCCGCATGCTTAGTGCAGAGCTCTGACATCTCGTATTCTCTTTTTCATCTAACCTATGCTTATAAATCCCCAAATCCCCAAATCCCCAAATCCTCTCATTTTCAAATTTATGTCCTTTCACTCCCTCGCCCCTCGCCCCTCAATAACCTCAGGGCTATCATTAACAGGTGAATTCACCAGCTTAGAAACAGGATAAGCATCCATTTTTTCGGATGGGTAAGGTTTGAGCATTGCAAGGACTTCTTCAAGGTTATTACTTCCAAGCCATAGTTTTTCGCTCTCCGGAGGCAGGATTACGGGCATCCGTTCATGAATGGACTTCATGAATTCATTTGCCTCAGTAGTAATTATTGTAAATGAATTCAGTACATCACCTTCAGGAGTTTTCCAACTATCCCACAAACCTGCAAATGCAAAGAGGCGGGTATCTTTCAGGTGTATGCGGTAGGGAATTTTACTTCCGTTTTGTTTCCACTCGTAAAAGCTATCGGCAGGGACCAGGCACCTGCTTGTACGGAGCGGATTCCGGTATGATGGTTTTTCCGTGATGGTTTCAGCACGGGCATTTATCATTTTGTTTCCTATGGATGCATCTTTGGCCCAGGAAGGGATGAGCCCCCATTTCAGGTAGCTGATCTTCCCCGGCTGCTGGTTGGTGATTACGGCCAGCATCTGGGTAGGGGCACAGTTGTATCTCGATTCATAGGGCGCCTCGCCGCCGGCTGTTTCGAACCTCAGGTTAAGTTCTGCCTCATTTACGGTAAGTGAAAATCGTCCGCACATATTGAATGAATTATTGATTAAATTTATTCATTAATTCACATCAAGTGTCAGCAATCGCTTTAATTTGTGTGTTGAACAGATAATTCAGGGAAAAAATGAAAAAATTTGCAGTAGTTCTTGCCGGTTGCGGGGTATCCGACGGCGCCGAGATACATGAATCCGTTATGACTTTTTACGCCATTGCAAAACAGGGAGCCGCATACCTGTGTTTTGCTCCCGATATTGCCCAGCATCATGTGGTTAATC
This sequence comes from Bacteroidales bacterium, assembly GCA_025350385.1. GTDB lineage: Bacteria > Bacteroidota > Bacteroidia > Bacteroidales > UBA4417 > UBA4417. Next base: position 1,892 of record JANXXZ010000376.1, on the reverse strand, counting down.
ACCTTACAGGGAAGGAAGCCCCTGAGAAACGAAATGTGCTGGTCGAAAGCGCCCGTATTGCCAGGGGTAAGATTAAACCACTTTCTCAATTCAATCCCCGTGAATTTGATGCTTTGATTTTTCCTGGGGGATTCGGGGCTGCCAAGAACTTCTGCTCCTATGCCTTTGACAGGGACAATTGTACGGTTAACCCGGAAGTTGCCATGGCAATAAAGGAAATGCTAAGCCTGCAAAAACCCATCGGAGCCCTGTGTATTTCGCCGGTGATTCTTGCCAAAGTGATAGGGAATGTAGAGCTTACCATAGGCAATGATCAGGAAACCATAAAGGATATAGAGAAAATGGGCGCCACCCACCACATGAAAACCCATGCTGAAGTAGTAGTTGATTCAAGGCATAAGGTATTCACCACTCCCTGCTATATGCTGGATGCAACAATCGTTGATATTGCAGAAGGTGCTGGTAATATTGTTAAAGAGATGCTTAAAATTATGTAATCAGATATCCGATCGGGTCTGATTTCCTCACTTTGCCCAAATCTCTGACGCTTAATTTAGAGCTTCCGACGCAACCTCCTTTTTCACAATTAACCTCACTTCCCCGCCAACTTATACGAAATTCCAAATCCGGCGCTCATCCAGGAAGTAAAGGGTTGTGACCTGCCACCCTTCATAAACAACTTAGTATATGCTGATAGTTCCGGCATAAGGGAAATCGAAGCAGACATTCTCTTAAACAGGAATTCCCGGATAGTAAAATCCAAATGAAGGAACATCCCAAACCTGTTTTTCAGGGTATTAATACTGCGGAAGCTCCCTTCAGTTGCTGTACTGTCGTATGTGCTATACCGGAAAAAATAAACATCTTCTTCTCTCTTGAAATAATTCATGCAAATACCCGGACCAATAAAAAGGTTGATCCTGGTAGCATCCACCATCCGGAATTCATAGGAAGCCAGGATCGAAACCCGCTGATTGTGGGGTGTAACTATAGAGAAATATTTCTCAGTCGATCCCGGTCCGGTTAACATCGGGCCGAAATTGTTATCATCATACTCCGATGAACAGAAGATCTGCGATACCGCTAACCCCAGGCGCTGTTTCTGTTTAAAATACTGGTAACAGGATAAACTATAACCCGTCCCGCTTTTCATCGGTTTCAGGTTACTGCTATAGTAAATGGCGCGCACAGATATCTCCTGTGCCGATAGCAGGCAGGTAAGGCTTGTAAAAAGGATGGTGAGGAAATATTTTATCATAAGGCGATAGTAATACCGGAATCACTTGGCAGGACGTAAATGTATCAAATTTTGACAGGTAACAATAATGAATCAGTCGCTTATTGACGTTTTTGTCTACAGAAGAATAAGAGAGGGATTCTACCGGAAGAAAGCTATAATAATATGTTGCCTGCTAATTAGTCGGACTTCAGCAGTCGCGCCAAGGCTTGTTATAAAAGGGAATTGTCATCCGGATACTTAATTCTTAAGAAACTTCTGAACAGAAACGGATTCAGCGGTTTTCAACTTGACAAGATAAATCCCACCAGGGTAATTCTCAACATCAAGCTTTATAATTTTATCAACACATTGGTTTTCATATTTCAGTATTCCCTGTATGTCAGTTAACTGAATTGAACAGATATCGGGAACACCGGTTAAATCTATAGTTACAGATGAGTTCACCGGATTTGGATATAAGGATGCCTTTAGATGATCAGGTTCTTTGATGCCAACCATTGTAGAATCGTATTTCATCACAGTAACTTTGCAGGCTGATGCATAATTCACGTATGCAAGGCAGGGTAATCCTGATGGACTGAATGCCAGGCTCGTATAGTCTGCCTCAGCTTCTGATAATCCTTCCGGTCCAACGTTTTCCCATTCGGTTCCG
>JANXXZ010000368.1 GCA_025350385.1 Bacteroidales bacterium | reverse complement strand
CTATACCATTCCTCCAGGTTTGCAATAAATTCGGTTCAGCACTGGAATGAAGGACCATAATACTGATTATCAACTAATAACGCGAGTAACCGGATTTTTAAAAATGCTTCCCTCAATGCAAAGATACTATCAATTTCGTTATGGCTTCAGCACTTATAAATTTTTTTTAAAAAGTTGTGTCTCATGTTTTACCAAGTATAAAACCAATCATTTTAATATGGATATTTGCACATACCAATCCCTAACAAAACTATATACGATGAAAACAAGTTTACTTTTCTGTTTCCTATGTTCAATAGCTGTTGCAGGCTACAGTCAGTCTCAGCGGTTCGTATTGTTCGAGGAGTTTACAAATGCAAGTTGTCCACCGTGTGCAGCCCAGAACCCTGCATTTGATAACCTGTTGAATGCCAATGCCAGCAAATGCACTTCCATTAAATACCATACAAACTGGCCGGGAGTTGACCCGATGAATGCCCAGAACCCTACAGAAGTCGGTACACGGGTAAGTTACTATAGCGTTACAGGAGTTCCCTGGGCAGCAATGGATGGCAAAGCAGTGCTGGGCAATTCCTATTCAGGCGCTCCGGCCAACGTTACCCAAACCATGATCAATACGGAATATGCCGTTCCGTCACCCTTTGAATTGTACATTAACCAGGCGCTTTCGGCAGGGAACGATACAATATTCGTCACCATGCTCGGAAAATGCACCCAGGCGGTGAGTGGTACATTCGTTGCACATATTGGTGTTATTGAAAAACACATCCACTTTGCATCTCCTCCCGGTACCAATGGCGAAAAAGATTTCTATAATGTCATGAAAAAGATGTTACCAACATCGGCCGGAACTACCCTGCCAACCTCTTTCCAGGCAGGTGAATATTTCATTTTACAGCAATCCTGGAAGCTCGCGAATGTTTACAGCCTGCCCGAATTAAGCGTTGTCGGCTGGCTCCAGAATAACCAGAACAAAACGGTTCATCAGGCGGCAAACACATCGGCCACTCCAATAACGGGTGTGTATGCAAATGACGTTGAACTTTCTTCATTCATTGACGCCTTACCCACCTATTGCGTCAACTCGTTATCCCCCATGGTGAAAATCCGGAACAACGGTTCCAACCCTCTTACCTCTGTAAACCTTCATTATAAGATTAATACAGGCGCAGTAGCCAATTACCAGTGGACCGGTAACCTGGGCTTCCTGGAAACAGCAACGGTACAGTTGCCAGCGATCAGTTTCAGCCTCCAGAATTCCAATGAATTATCAGTTTATGCCGATGGTACCAATACTGTTGGTGATGATTATACGAAAAATGATACGATCAGGCATGATTTTAATGCGGCAATCCAGTCAGGACCGGCTGTGACCCTGAATATTAAAACCGATAACTATCCTGAAGAAACCACCTGGATTATCAAAGACAACGTTGGTAACACGCTTGCGTCAGGGGGACCTTATGCCTTGCCGGCCCATATTTATACCCTGGATATTCCTGTTGGATTTGGAACGTGTTACCAGTTTACCATTTATGATGCAGGTGGCAACGGCGTATGCTGCGGTGCCAGCAGCGGGTATGGTTATTACCAGTTGAAGAGCGGCGCGACAACCATTCGTACCGGGACCAATTTTGGTTCGGAAGAAAGTACGCAATTTTATTCTCCTTCAGGTGTCGGTATTACTGAAAACATAAACCCAATGGCTTTTGCCATCTATCCGAATCCTGTTTCTGGCATGGCAACCATCGCATTCGAAACCAATACTCCGGAGAGTGTTTCTGTTACGGTTTACAATTTACAGGGATCCCAGGTGATGAAAATCCCGGCTATGAAATATTCAGCAGGTGCTCATGAAATCCCGGTGGATTTCAGTAAACTGAGCGCCGGAGTTTATAATGTGCAATTAAACACAGCCAACCGCGTATTTAACCAGAAAATAACGGTTAATAAGTAAAATCTGCTTCATTAACATTTCTAATAAAAAGCCCGGTCTGAATTGCCGGGTTTTTTATTTTTATAATTAATAATTGATCCGCCGGAACAAAAATAATTTTTCAATTTAGGAACCAGGTAATAATAGTAATATATTTACTCCGACTTAGGAACCAGAATTTCTAAGAAACCATGTATTTATAAATAATATTAAAAACAACATGAAGAAACTTTACCTCATTATCTCAGCAATGTGTTTTACTTACCTGTCGTTCGGGCAGGTTTATCTGGCGGAAGACTTCAGCAGCGGACTGATGCCGCCGACAGGTTGGACGCTCGACGGTCAGCCAGCTCAATGGTCGAATGCATCCACAAACAAAGCTGGAGGCACAGCGCCCGAAGCCATGTTCACCTATAAGCAGGTTACAGCCACTTCCAGGCTGGTGTCGCCGGTTGTCGACATGACCGGAGTTACTACCCCGGTTACGCTGTCCTTCAAACATTATTATGACTGGTTCGCCAACGGCCCGAAAATCGGGGTTGCCACACGTTTCGGAACCGGAGCCTGGACCACTGTTTGGGAACAGACGCCTTCGACGAATGTAGGACCGGAAACAAAAATTATTTCATTAACTAACATCGGGCAACCAAACTTCCAGTTCTGCATTTACATTACCGGTAACCTCTATAATGTCGATTACTGGTACATTGATGATATAAAACTGTTTATCCCCTTAACCCTGGATGCCAAGCTTGCATCGGTTGATCTTCCTTCGTACATACAAGCCGGAACAGATGTAATTTTAAAGGGGAAAGTGCAAAATGAAGGATCTTCTGCTATTACTTCATTTGATGTATCTTATTCCATTAACGGAGAAGCACCTTTTGTATTCCCGGTTACCGGAGTAAACATCGCATTGGGCCAATCTTATGATTTCGTGCATACTGATCCTATTAACCTCACTACACCCGGATCCTACCAGATACTAACCACAGTTGAAAATGTGAATGGCGGAACTGACCTGGATACCTCCAACAATACCCTGACAAAATATGTGGGCGTGGTACCGTTCCTCCCTCCCAAGAAAGTAATTGCTGAAGAAGCCACCGGTACCTGGTGTGGCTGGTGTGTGAGGGGCGTCTGTTTTATGGACTACATGGCTGAAACCTATCCTGATTCCTGGATCGGAATAGCTGTTCACAACGGCGACCCGATGACAAATACCGAGTATGATAATGCGATTCCTTCTATCATTCCCAACTTCCCGGGCTATCCAAGCGGAACGATCGACAGGTCAGGTGATAATTACTATGATCCATCGGATTTTGAGGCTGGTTATCTATCACGGATAACGGCTATAAGTCCTGCTTCGGTTGACATTTTGAATTTTGAACTGGACACCGTCAGCAGGGTTGTTTCATTCATTGTTCAGTCGGAATTCATTGTGGATGTGAACAATGAATTACGTTTTGCAGCAATTATCAGTGAGGACAGCCTTTATGGCACTTCTTCAGGATGGAACCAGGCCAATTACTATTCAGGTGGCGGGCAGGGAGAAATGTGCGGATTTGAAACCAAACCCGATCCCATCCCTGCAGCGCAGATGGTTTACAACCATGTCGCCAGGGTAATTCTCGACACTCCATATGGTACCACCGGCAGTATTGTTGGTCCGGTGCTGGCCGGGTCGATTCACAATTACACGTATACCTATACGATTCCTGCCGAGTGGAGATTCGACAAATTGCATTATACCGGTGTATTGATTGACATGTCGTCAGGCGAAATCCTGAATTCAAACAATGTACTGGGTGGCCATGTCGGAATTGCTGAAAACATCCCGGAAACATCGGTAAATGTTTATCCTAACCCGTTCAGCAATACTACCAACGTGGTTTTTAACCTGAAAAAGGCTGAAAAGGTTCAGCTTTCAGTTTGCAATTCCATTGGCGCTGTTGTTTACTCCGAAAACGCAAGGCTCTATGGTTCGGGCGAAAACAAGATCCGGGTAAACAGCGACAACCTGAGCAACGGGTTCTATTTTGTTAAGCTGACTATCGGAAATAAAACGATTACCAAGAAAATTTCGGTGATTAAATAATTCTCTGTAACTGTTTCTGAACAGTAAAATTGAACTGCCGGTATCCAGGATATGGGATACCGGCAGTTCTTTTTCTATATTCTTTACAAGGCAATCAGCAAGTTCCAAAAACAGGAGGTAACACCAGGGTACAAACACTCAGGATTGTAAAGTAATGTAAATTTTATTTCAGCGGTTATGCGAAAGTTCAGACTCAACCTATCTGAATGGATTCACGAACTATTATCATGACTCCTCTTTTTTATGAAGAGAGAAAAGCCTTTTCACACTAAATGAAACCGTCAGAACAATCCTTCCACTAATTTATCATCCACCAGGTTAGGCAAGGTAACCTTCAGATCCGGTTCATCCTGCATAGCGCGATTGATA
>JANXXZ010000329.1 GCA_025350385.1 Bacteroidales bacterium | reverse complement strand
CGCGGAATGGGAGTAGCGGTCATGACGAGGATGTGAGGCGCGGTCTCGCTTTTGTTCCAGAGTTTTGACCGTTGTTCAACGCCGAACCGGTGTTGTTCATCAATCACAACCATCCCCAGTTTACTGAACTGAACAGCATCTTCAATTAAGGCATGTGTCCCGATAAGGATATGAAGGTCACCGCTTTGCAGCAGTTTGTGCATTTCGCGGCGCTGTTTGGCTTTAGTACTGCCTGTAAGCAAATCCACCTTTACATCCATTCCGTTCAGGAATTTTGAGATAGTGTTATAGTGCTGGTTCGCCAGTATTTCAGTGGGAGCCATGAGGCAGGCCTGGTAGCCGTTATCCAGGGCAATGAGCATGCTCATGAGCGCTACCAGGGTTTTCCCGCTGCCTACATCGCCCTGCAGCAAGCGGTTCATCTGGCGACCGGAACCCAGGTCGACACGAATCTCACGCATCACTTTCTTCTGGGCATTGGTTAGTTCAAATGGTAGATAGATTTTGTAAAAGTCATTGAAAAGTTCCCCAATATGAGCAAATACCTGACCCTTCACTTTTTGAGTGCGCGTTAGTTTGTATCGTAAAAGGCGAAGTTGTATGTAAAAAAGTTCTTCAAATTTTAGCCTTGCTTCCGCTTTCCCCAGTATTTCGAGGTTTGTGGGATAATGGATATTCATCAATGCCTGTTCGCGGGTAATCAGCCTGAATTCCATCATCAATCCCGTGGGTAAGGTTTCAGGAATGATGCCCTGGAGCTGAAGGATCAATGCTTTGGCAAATCGTGACATGGCCCGGCTGTTAATCCCTTTCTGCTTTATATTATCGGTGGTATTGTAAAGAGGATGCAACGGGTCGGCTGGCTGGGCCAGGTATTCAGCCGCCGCTTCCACATCGGGATGCGCCATATTGTAACGACCGTTGAACAGCGATGGTTTACCAAAGGCGATAAACTCGGCTCCGATTGTAAATTTATCTTTGATCCAGCTTATTCCCTGGAACCATAACAAGTCCATGGAACCTGTTTCATCGTGAAGGGTGACAATAAAGCGCGTGCCAGCACCTTTCCCCAGCATCTGAATATGGGTAACCTTCCCTCTGATCTGGACATAAGCCGCATCGCTGTTAATTTCGCTGATCATCAGGAACCGGCTCCGGTCAATATATCGAAACGGGTAGTATGTAAGCAGATCATAATAGGTGCTGATACCCAACTCTTTCCTCAGCAACTCAGCCCTCTTGGGGCCGACGCCTTTCAGGTATTCTATGGGTGTATCGAGCAGGTTAATGGTCATTCCCGTGGTATTCAAGTTTGAAATAATACCTGAAAACAAAAGTACTAAAACAAAAGCAGCCTTCCGGTATTGGGAAGCTGCTCTTTATTATCAAAATGAATGTATCTTATGAAATTCTCAGGAATAAATGTTAACAAACTGATCCATTAGTATTCCCAAAGGTTTTGTTCAAAGTTGGACAAATCTGTCTTTATGCGTTCCGATTCAAGCATTGCGTCAATACCGGTAGTATACTCCGCAATACGGCGATCGTATACGTTATCTTCCTTATAAATATAGCTGCTGAACATCCTTTTCCAGAACAAGTCATCATACGTCATACGTGCAGCACCGTTGAAACGGTTAAAGACTTCTGACTTAGCCAAAACCGGTCTTGCTTCAGGAAAATAGATCCAGAACAGCTGGGAGTAACCCCTGAAATCACCTTTTGGGTCAAAAACCTCAGTGATCGGGCAAATGCCTATGATCCGAACTTGCATCATGGAACGTTGCTTGTCAAAAAACCAATCTTCCTTCACCCTGAAACGTTTCACGTCAGTAGGGCGGAATTTTTTAACAATAACTGTATCATAGAAATCATAAGGAGGAGTATCGCGTTGCATTTGCGTACTATCCGTTTTTTCTACCTTACTCATTATCTCTTTATACGAAAGAGGGACAATGAACTCATCAGTAGGCGAACTGGCATCGTATGCAGTAATACTTCCTTCTTTCATGGCATCCATCAGCACTGTCATAAAACTCTTCCAGTTATTATGCGGTGTTTCCGGATAGTACATAGGCTGATTCATTTTCTCGCGCAGGTCAATTACCCTCCAGATGCGTTTTTCCCACACATAATCAGAGTTCCTGATCCATGGATAGGGAATTGGCTTTTTCTCTATGCGGTCAGCCTTATCCACCACTCCGTCACGCGGGGGTGTGTTAAGCAACTGCTGAGCGAACGTACTGCTTGCTGATAACAGCAATACAAGTACAAGCATTGAAAAGAGTTTATTCATTTTAGCTGAACTAAAATTAATTATTGTACAGTAAGTACGATTGGGTTCAGTTTGCGGTTTTTCCCGTCAGGACCCTTTGCATAAATGTCTTCAAACACTACCTTGTCACCCCGTTTACATCCCCTGATAAAATCCTTCATTTGCTCTGTCAACCTGTTTCCGGTACCGGAGAAAGGAACAATATCACCTTTACGGTTCCCTGAAAAGTTATAGGATGTGATAATGAAGTTCAGGTCAAATTCGAAATCGACAGGCATTTTTGGAATAAGCGCTCCGGAAGCGGAAATCAGATCCCTGCTAACGGGACCATCAGATGCACCGGCGATTGTGGCAGTAGGACTGGGTACATTTTTTACACGGAATTCATACGAACCCATACGTTTAACCTGGTCGCCCACTTTGGCAGTAACAGTAACCAGGGCCTTGCCGGGCTGAGAAACCCTGGCAATCCAGGCATTTCCGACACGTACAATGGTTCCCTGAGAAATAGTTGCACTGATCATCGCGTCCGAAACCCCACCGGCTGAGATTGATACCGGGTTATCCACTGCTGCATACAGAACGTTCATTTTTGTTGGAGCGACAGTAAGTGTAGGAGGAGCGACAATATAATCAAATGAAACATTGTAGGGCTTTATTGTACCATCGGGCGATTTGAACATCACATTTCCGGTAACAGTTTTAGGTCCTGGTGAAGTAGCTGGTAACAACACTTTAACTTTGCCACCTTCGCTTGTATAACCACGGCCTCCGATGTTTGCAGTGAAACTTTGCTTTGAGTCCATAGCGGTTACAAAAACTTCAGCTTCATAGTTGTCGCCCATAAACACATATTGACTTTTCGGAACAACCGTTGCCCCAACCTGGTCAATTTTGAAGTCGGCAGCCGAAATCTGGCTCATGAAGTGGGTTACCACATCCGATTCGGCATTTTGTACTTCAGCAATGAGCTTATTGAGAATAGTAACATCTGCGGCCAGTATAGTCCGGTAGAAATTGTGGATTTCCCAGTTTTGCTTTTTATTATCCGCGTTATAGAAAGGACCATCAGTATCAAGTCCGAGTTTGATCATTCCCCGTTTGTCGGGGTCAACAAGATTAAGCAGTTCCTGTTTAAACTTGATAATCTTGTTTTTAAGTTCGCGTGATCTGCCTCTTGAGCCATCTTCGGAACTCCCAATGAAAAAAGATGTAGTCTGATCATACTTGTCCTTTCCTTTTAACTCTCGAAGTGATTTTACCTTTGCCTCAGCTAGAGGAATCCTTTCCGAGAAAGCTACCATCTCATATTTTGTGTTGATGATATAATCTTTCATTTCGGTTGAAAGCTTCTTTGCTTGTAATGCCTTGTTGTAATAGGGACCAACTTTAACCGGGTTTTGCAGATTCTGGGCTTCAAACTGTTTATACATTGCTTCCGTTTTGGTCCCGAATATATAGTTTGTACTCTCCATACTATCATTTACAATCAAGAACGCATTCAGGATCTCTTTAGATACGTTCAGCGCTAAAAGGGCGGTTAGCACTAAATACATCATAGCGATCATTTTTTGTCTTGGCGTCTCTTTATATCCAGCCATAATTCAATAATTTCAATGTTAAGCAGTTAATAATAGTTGCTGTGATACAAAAAATGTTATTTATTGACATTTACGTTCATGGCGGTAAGCATGTTACCATATACCTGGTTAAGGGCCGTCACGCGCTTGGTAAGTTGGTCAATCTCCTCCTTATACTTGGTCATGTTGCCGGTAGAATCGTTCATACTTCCAAGGAAGGTATTGACTGTTGCACGCAATTTGTTTGTTGCTTCAATCTGCTCGTTGGAACTTTGTAACTGGATTTCGTAAATTGCGTTGAGTGCGGTCAGGTTCTTGGAAATTTTCTGGAGCTGATCGTTATACGATTTTGAATCTAGTGAACTGAAGTTAAGCGCTTCGGCTGATTTATCAAGCAATTCGGCTGACGCATTGTATTTTTGCGCCAATTTGTTAGCCGAATCGGTTGCCATCGTTAAACTATTGGAGAACTGCTCGGTAGCTGTCATTTCTTTCTTGATAGCGGCTGAAACTTCGGTATAAACGCCTGCCAGTGTTCCGGCAGAAGTTGCAGCAGATTTAACACTGCTCGAAAGTTCACCAACGTTGTTTGCATCCTGATTCATTGCATCGGCCGTTTTCTTATAGGATGTAGAAAGTTCGCCTGCTGATTTGCTGGCATCTTTCACATTTTTAACAAAATCGTCAGTTGCAACAGCGGTACTGGTAACATCCGTCATCTTACTTACGTTATCGCTCATTTTCCGCATCCCATCGCCAAGACTTTCGATGAGTTCAGGTCCTATCTTTGATTTGGTAAGCATATCATCCAATTCCTGGGTGATAGATTTCCCTTGTTGACCTGGCCTTCGGGGAGCTGCACCTGGAGTACCGGTTCCACCGTGATACATACCGGCAAGTTCCGGATACACAAGACTCCAGTCAGGTTCTACGTGAGGCGGTTCAAATGCTGAAAAGAAAAAGATCAACGCTTCAGTTGTTAATCCGATAATAAGCATTATGTCAGCGTAATTATAATGGTTGATTTTAAAAAGAGCCCCCATAATAACCAAGGCTGCTCCCCAACCATATACTTTCGACATAAAGCTCTTATAGAACCTACCGCTTACAAAACTTGCTAAACTCATGATGTTTATTGATTTACTGTTAACTATTAAATTATTTCAGATCTTTCTAGCAATAATTAATAACAAAACCGGTCAAATGTAATCGGCCTTTTAATTATAAATTCTCGATGCTCTTGAAGGGTTATCATCTTTCTGACGGCCCATGAAATCCTGGACGCAACGGAAACCTATATAACATTTTGCTGAGTCCTGGTATTCATAATTTCGGGTTCCAACCTGAATATAGTAAGCAATATCTTTCCACGATCCTCCCCTGACCAGTTTGCGCTTTAAAGCGGGAGGATCATCTTCTTTTGCGTTATACTGATAGGTTGGATTAAGGTCCCAGGTAAACTGGCTGGCTGATTCGTCCCATGCATCGGCACACCACTCAGATACATTTCCTGACATGTCGTATAATCCAAAATCATTGGCAGGGTAATGTGCAACAACAACGGTGCGTGCGCCACCGTCGTCAATATAATTTCCGCGAAGCGGTTTGAAGTTGGCAAGAAAACATCCTTTATCGTTACGGGTATAGGGACCTCCCCAAGGATAAGGGCTAAGGGTATTGCCTCCGCGAGCTGCCCATTCCCATTCACCTTCGGTTGGAAGTCTGAATTCATTGGGAACAGCACTTTTACGCCGTGAAAGAAAAGCTTCGAGTAACCGGGTGCGCCAAACACAAAAAGCAGTAGCCTGTTTCCAGTTGACACCTACTACAGGATAGTTATCGTATGCAGGATGCCAGAAATAGCGCTGCGACATAGGATCATTATAACTGTAGGCATAATCGTGAAGCCAGGCAAGTGTATCAGGATAAACATTGATTACTTCCTTACGTACAAATACTGAGCGGTCCTTCATGCCCTGAGGGCGGTTGGCAAAGCTTCCGTTTTTTGAATCGCCGGCCTGGTTATAATCTTTACGTGATGCAGCAAGAAGATCTATCAGATAATATTCGTAATAGAGTTTCCGGGTATCAATTTCTTTTTTCCTATAATACCTTTCATGTTCTGGTAAAAACATCTGTTCAAGGGCGTCGCGGTTTTCTTCTTTTGTCCAGTCAATCTCAGCATCCCAGTTCAGGTAAGGAGGATCATAGGTTTCACCAGTTTTTTTGTTTTCTGATATAAGGAATTCTTCAGCATTGACTTCCCCAAGTATTCTACGGGCAATAGAATCTCTTACCCAATACACGAATTGTCGGTATTCATTATTAGTAATTTCAGTTTCATCCATCCAAAAGGCGGTAACCGTAATGGTTCGCGGATTATTTAGATGGGCGTAAGGCACATCCTGGTCACCGGAACCCATGGTGTAACTGCCCATCGGAACGTAAGTCATACCGAAAGGATCTGGCTGGTAGAACTTCTCTCTTTTCTCTACACCGATAAGTTCACCATTGCCGGTGTTCTTACAGCTACCTAAGAGAATGATCACAAGAGAAATGAAAATTAGTTTTTTCATTGAAATATTTTTTTGTTTTGATCTCGCGTCGCCTGCATTCTTCGTTGATTCAGGTCCCAATTTACAACAAGAATGGTTTGTTTTACACTTAATGATCCCTGCAATTACAAGCATTACAGGCAATCAGAAATCATTTCAGTATGCAAATAACGATTGTTGTTAGGCTTTATTATATGCTTTCGTATATTTTTCAATTCAAACAAACACCTATTCCCATTTTCTTATCCTTTAGAATTAGAGGAAACGGGTATTCCTGTAACCGGTTCTGGCTTTTTCACGTTCGAGTTTAAAAACATAACGGGCCATTATTTCATGACTACCCGTAGCTCCAACACGTGTCATTGGTATGTCGTACGAATATCCGATTTCTATATCATTAAACCTGAAACCAACCATGAGGGCAACTGTTTCCCCGATACGGTATGTCATCCCGCCCCAGACTTTCTTATTATAGGTTACCAATGCATTGAAATCAGCTTGCAATGCGGCTCCATCCGACTTAACAAAGACTGAAGGGGTAAAAACATATCCCGGGTAAGCCGGAGATGTGAGATTATAACCTCCGGCAGCATAATAATGTCGCCGAAGTTTAAAATTACCCTGCTGCCCTGTTTTATCAAGAAACTTCGATGTTTCAAGTATCTGTGTGGAAGATATGCTCAGATAATAGGTGGGATTGATAAGAAACGCCCCGGCAGAAAAATCAGTAAACAAAATGGATTTTGCCGATAACAAAGCTTTAACGGCAGGATCTTCCATATCAATTGCCTGAATATTATCACTGGTAAAACTTGATGACTTATTGAGGAAACTGGCATTGATCCCGATCCCAAGTTTTCCAGCACCTATAGTTGTATGGTACGCATAACCCAATTTTAAGCTCATATCCTTGAAAAAACCGTACTTATCCTGGACAATAGCCACTCCAACACCTCCATGAATAAAACGGATCGGAGCATCGGCCGAAACCAGGAATGTTTCAGGTGCAACCTTGTTCCCGTTATCATCCTTAAATCCAAGCCACTGCTCACGCATCAGTCCGGTTACGCAAATCCCGTCCATCAGTCCGAAATGCCCTGGATTAACAGAAGAGAAATTGAACATATTATGCGTAAACTGGGGCTCCTGCTGTGCCGACAACTTTCCTGAATCCGCTATAATCAGCAGAAGAACAAGAAAAGCAGAAATCAGGAATTTATTGTACATTAAAATTAAAGCCCTTAATAGAGCGGCTAAAGTAATAATAATTTAAATTAGCAAACAAAGTTTAACACAGGTTTCATTACTCCTATTGATTCTTTTTTTTAATTGTAAACTAAATATATGACACCTGTTTCATTAACGGTAACGATACCAGTATCTGCGTATTGCATCAAAGAATAAATTATATATTTCATAATTTAACTAACATGCTGATATTCTTTCAATTAAAAAAATATATCATTAGTTATA
>JANXXZ010000322.1 GCA_025350385.1 Bacteroidales bacterium | reverse complement strand
ACCACCATCATAGAGAAATTCAAAGGGGGACCGGTCGGTCTTACCACCATTTCAACAGCGGTTGGGGAAGATGCCGGCACCATTGAAGAAGTGTACGAGCCATTCCTGATCCAGGAGGGTTACCTCATGCGAACCCAACGCGGTCGCGAAGCCACTGAACTTGCCTATTCGCACCTGGGGAAATTCCGGTCCAGCATAAATGGTTCCTTGTTTTAAAGAATCCACTTATTAAAAGAGTACACATTTATATATAATAAATGAAGAGACTGTCTCAAAAGTCCTTTGTGTTGCTTTGTGCAATCCTTTGTGGCCCTTTGTGGTTAAGTTAATTTATTGAACCACAAAGGATCTCGAAGTACACATAAAGTAACACTAAGATAAGGAGCAAAAAATATCCTCTTTAAAGAAAGCCTCTTCCGATTCAACAATCTGTTTTTTTACGATTTTGATCTATGGATTCTCCTGCCGAACTCACTGCTTTCATAAAGCAAAAAGCCGTTGAAATTGGTTTCGCTGAATGCGGGATCGCACCTGCTGCTCACCTGGATGAGGATGCGCCCCGGTTCGAAGAATGGTTACAGGTGGGCAGGCAGGCAGGTATGGGATACATGAACAAAAATATTGAGAAGCGACTCGATCCACGCTTGTTGGTTGAAGGTGCGCAATCAGTTATAGTATTGCTGTACAATTATTTTCCATCCCGTTTAATTGATGAGAATTCAACCTATCGCATTTCAACTTATGCCTATGGGGAGGATTACCATGAAGTAATAAGGAGAAAACTTTCTTTACTCTCGCAAAGCCTCAGGCAGGAAGTCCCGGCTACTACTATCCGGAGTTTTGTCGATTCCGCGCCGGTGCTTGAACGTACCTGGGCAACAAAGGCGGGACTGGGCTGGATCGGTAAAAACAGCATGCTCATAACCCGGTGGAAGGGATCCTTTTTCTTTATTGCCGAACTCATTACAGATCTAAATCTCAAATATGACAAACCCTTCGGCGGGGATTACTGCGGCGACTGCAGCCGTTGCATGGATGCCTGTCCTACGGGGGCTATTACCAATCCCCGCATAGTGGATTCAGGCAGTTGCATTTCCTACCTTACCATCGAAAACAAGGGTGAAATCCCGGAAGATTACAGAGGGAAATATGATCAATGGATCTTTGGCTGCGACATCTGCCAGCAGGTTTGCCCCTGGAACCGATATTCAACCATGCATTCCGAACCGGCATTCACACCCGAACCTGAACTCCAGTCCATGGCACCGCAGGATTGGGATAACCTTGAAAAGGAGCAGTTTGACAGCCTGTTCAGGAAATCAGCCATGAAAAGGGCTAAATTTGAGGGATTAAAAAGGAATATTGCTTTTTTGAAGAAGTAGCAGATTTGGCTTTTTTAAAAAGTGTAGCTGGAAGTCCGAAGTCCTGAGACGGAAGAAATTCAGAGGCGAAAAATGTTCTGAGAAATAAGAATTCGCTCCGCAACCCAAAATCTGCAACATTGCTAACGATCGTATTTGTTATCTTTGCTCTCTTTGCGCCTTCTCGTGAAATTAATGCAGTAAATACTGTTACCAGGCTCAATATTCAACTTTCAACCTATTTCCAATGACTCATCCGAAAACAGAAAAGAATTATAGTGTTGATATCCGCTCCGAAATTGGTGAACTGGAAGCTGTTATCCTGCATACTCCCGGTCCTGAAGTTGAGAACATGACGCCTGAAAGTGCACAAAAAGCGTTATACAGCGACATCCTCAATCTATCGGTGGCACTCAAGGAATACAACCAGTTCAACGGGTTCCTGTCGAAAGTTACCCAGACATTCCAGGTTAAGGATCTCCTGGGGGATGTTGTGAATAAGGATGAAAACCGGATGGATTTGGTGAAGCGGGTTTGCGGCCAGGAAAACAACAGTGAGTTTTTATTCGAAGATCTGCAGTCGTTAAAACCGCTGAAACTGGCAACGGCGCTCATCGAAGGCATTGAAATGCATAAGGATAACCTTACGCGTTTTCTGAGCAAAGAGCGTTACGCCCTGGCACCGCTTCACAATTTTTTCTTCACCCGCGATGCTTCAGTAGCACTGCTTGACCGGGTTCTGATCAGCCGCATGGCCAGCCGGATCCGTGAGCGCGAAACACTCATCATGGATACGATTTTCACTCACCATCCCCTTTTCAGGGTCAAGACTATACACCCGGAAGAAAGCCGACATTTTTGCAGGGAATTCAGTTTCGAAGGTGGCGATTTCCTTATGGCACGCGAAGATATATTACTTATCGGAACAGGTCCCCGGACCACTTCCAAAGGAATCGATTTTATTATCGAATATTACAAAAAGAAGAAAGAAAACCGCCATATCATTGTGCAGGAACTGCCTCATAACCCCGAGTCATTTATCCACCTCGACATGGTTTTCACCTTCCTCGACCGCAACCAGTGCATGATTTATGAGCCGCTTATCCTTCATCCAACCCGCTACCTGACGATTCATATTAACATCGACAACGGGAAAGTTAAGTCAATCACCGAGGTGGACAACATTCCCACCATACTCCGAAACCTCGGCATGAACCTGGAGTTGCTTTACTGCGGGGGTCGTAAGGATATTGTGAACCAGGAACGCGAGCAATGGCACAGCGGGGCCAATTTCTTTGCCATTGGCCCGGGGAAAGTAATGGGTTACGGTCGCAATGTGCATACCATGGAAGAGATGAATAAACATGGTTATGCCGTAATAAAAGCGAATGATGTGATCCACGGGAAAGTTGATATTAAGCAATATTCAAAGTATGTGGTTACCATTGACGGGGCGGAACTATCGCGTGGCGGCGGGGGATGCCGGTGCATGACCATGCCGGTGAGGCGGAAGGCTGTGGTGTGGTGATGCGTTGATATAACAATTCTGCGATGAGGGAATTCGGGAATTCTGCGATGAGACAATTCGGCAATTTGACATTTTGGGAAGGTAGTCCTCTTAACCATTGTTGCACAGGAAGCACTTTTCACCAGGCACAAGGCACTACGCATCCGGCACTAAGCTATTAAGCACTCGGCACCTGGTACTCGACACCTTGCACAAAGCAAAAGCACGCCACACAAAAAGTAACAAATAATGAAAGTCCTTCTCGAAATACATCCATCCCGCGCCAGTAAAGTTTCTCACCTTGGGCTTGGGGCGGTTTCGGCGGGATTTGCCTTCCTGCTTGCGTTTTTTATCCTTTGGGCCGGAATTGCCGGTGAGATTGGCAATTGGACAATTATTATTCTTTCCCTGCCTGTCCTGCTTTTGGCTGCCGTTGCGTGGTTTGTGCTTAAGTTTGGAGTTGATTATGTCCAGGGTATAAAGGTTTATGACACCGGACTGGGAATATACTACCCTCTTAAAAGGAATCCTCAAAAGAATGAAGCCTTCACTCTTTTTACTGATATCCGGATGTTATATTTTGAGGAAAAGCTGGAAGTTCACCGGTTCGGGAACAGGTATAAACAGGTGAGGATTTGCCGGATATCGGCTGAGTTTCACCAAAAGGAGAAGAGGCAACTACTGGTTGATATGTTAAATCTTACAGGGCATAACATACTTAAATTCAGGGAGTTGCCTGAATTCCTGTTACAAAATAAATTAATCCTTCCCGAAAAAATTGAAATAAATTCACTCCCTGAAATGAAGTAGAGTAATTGGAAAGAATAAAAAGCCTAAGGATAAAAATTCCAGATCCATTACCCGGGGCTTTAAATCAGCATATTCATTCAAATTTCCTTCTCTCCCCACGCATACCCTTCCATGTTAAATCCAGCCAATGAAAGTGCCCGGTCAACCACTGTGGCTGCAAGCTGCTCAAATGTAAGCGGTTTACTATAAAAAGAAGGAGTGGCAGGACATATGATTCCACCGGCTTCGGTAACAGTTTTCATGTTATTGATGTGAATAAGGCTGTAAGGCATTTCACGGGCTACCAGTACCAGTTTCCTTCGTTCTTTCAGCATCACATCCGCTGCCCGGGTCATTAAATCGTTTGAAATGCCTGAAGCGATCCTTCCCAGGGTTCCCATGCTGCAGGGACAAATAATCATGCTGTCATATCCTGCCGACCCGGAGGCAAACGGTGCATAAAAATCATCGTTTTCGTAAATCCTGAAGGGCAGTTGAAGGAAATCCCGGTTACCAAGTTCATAGTTCCAGACATCCCTGGCATTGGTTGAAAATAATACGCCACAGGTTTCAACCTGTTCCTGAAGCTGAACCAGCCTGTCGAACAGCACTTTGGCATAAATTGCGCCGCTGGCACCTGTAACTCCGATTACTGTTTTATGTTTGTTATTCTTCATCAGGGAAGGTGTGTGGTAGTTTGAAGTGACTGGAGTGTCTAAAGTACTTAAAGTGCCTAAAGTACTTGAAGTGTTTGGAGTATCCGGTTATTTTATTGCCGAATAAGTTGGCATAGAGGTTTACTAGAGTGTATAGGTAAGTTCCAACGCCAGTAAGCGGTTAAACTGGCCGTAGCTCCATAGACGCCTTCTGTCGCCGGGTACACGGTTCTGGCGGATAGGTAAAATGGAATTTCCACTGCGCAACCCGGCCCGGAGCTTATCAGAAATACGGTATCCTACTCCAACCTGTATCCCCACGTCAATCAACCTGAAAGGGTTATCGGGAGGAATCTGATAACCTTGTCCGTCGTTCATCTCGACCTTGCTGTGCAACAAAACACCGATGGAAGGGCCTACTTCAAGATAAAATTTGTTCTTCATCCTGAATTGATAGAGCAGGGGCATTTCCACGTATCCCAGGCGCATCAGCAGGAAGGAGAAGTTATTGTTCAGTGAATCAGGGTTATGCCGGCTTCCTTTCTGGATGTAATTGATTTCAAGCTGAAAGGACGATTTCTCGCTGACCGAAAGGTTCACCCAACCCCCGACAGTAACCCCTGCTTTTTTGTACCCGCCGTAAGTATCGCCGTCAACCTGGCTGGCGATCAGCCCGCCGATGACTCCTCCTGTAAAATTCTGGGCGAAAGATGTAAATGAAGTAAGTAAGAAAAGTCCTGCGGCTGCTACTCTTATTGCTGTTTTCCGGATCATAGGGAGAAATTGTAATAGTTGATATTTATGTTAAAGTGCAGAGTGTATGGTGCTGAGTGCCGAGTGCTGAGTGCTTTGTGCATTGCAGATTGTTTATGGTGTCCAAACTATTGTAATTCATCACAATCCTTCTCTCCCTCGCTCCTTCGCTCACCATATCGCGCCCTCTCCCTTTCACGCCCTCACTCTTTCGCTCCTATTTTTCTTCAGACCTGAAATGCGTGTCTGCGTACCCGCTATTTACATGACGAAGGTGATCCGGCAGGGTCAGTTTCTTCACCAAACCAAACGCAGGCATAGCCTCCTGAAAGTCCGACGCCCATTGCATTCCATTTAACCTTTTTCCAAATACCGCGATTGATGATGGTTTCGTTATGCCCCGGACTGCCTTTCCATCCCTTAAGAATGTCGTGTGCATATTCTGCAGGTGAAGTATAAGTTTGGGTAGTATAATAAGCAATTTCATACCCGTTGGCTGTGTATGACGTCAGTTCCCGGGGTTTGCTCCACATGCAGGCTGCCCTCTTGTGGTCATCAGTGTAACAACAGGAAGTCCAGTTGCCTTTTCCGGACCACGAATGCATGTTACAGCGCTTGGACTGCTTATAATTGTCAGCAAGATCTTCGGCATGGGTGCGGGCTACATAACTCAGCGAAGCAGAAATAGTAACCGGTGGCAATCCCTTTTCGGCACGGTACGAGTTGATCATCCCGGCAAGTTGCACTTCAGGTTCGGTAAGGCATTTTTCGGGAAGGAGTGAAACGGAAATAGCTCCCTGGGCAAGCAGGAAACAAGGGGGGATCAAGAGGATTGATAGTATATTGATCTTTAACCGGTTATTTCTTCTCATCTCCGAACCTTTTTTCTTTAATCTTTACACCCTTTCGGAATTCGCCCCTGTACACCAGTTTACCATTGGTGTCCCAATATTGCCAGATACCATCTTTTTTCTGGTCAACATATGAACCTTCCCCCTGTTGGCTGCCGTTGGCATAGTATGAAACCCAGCCATTGGGATTATACATGGTATTACTTGCAACAAACACATCGGCCCAGGTGGAAATCCACAACCCCTGAACCGGCATATTGTAAATTATGTTATTATAAATGTACGAGGTATCCTGACCGTAATAATCCACATAAAGGCCACCACCCTGGTTATAACCGGGCACGCCTGCAACTCTCAGGTCGTGGATGAGATTGTTCCGGATAATGGTACCACCGGCACAGGTGGAAATAGCCTTGCATCCATAGCCCC
>JANXXZ010000312.1 GCA_025350385.1 Bacteroidales bacterium | reverse complement strand
CCGGCGCCCAGCTTCACCAACCACTTGCTATTGCTGTGATTGGCGGTTTCATTTTTGCTTTGCCTTTACTGCTCATCATCTACCCAACGCTTCTTCGTCTGATTTATGTTCACCATGATGAAGGGCGAGATATTCCAAATCTGATTTCAGAATTAACACATTGAGTATACTCCGAAAAGTTGTATCAGAACTTTCGCGCAAAGTCGCTAAGGCCGCAAAGATAACTAATTCAACTCTTTACGAACTTGAATTCTCCGCATCATGGCGTGACAACTTATTTTTTGGAGCAGGCTCACACATTAGAACCCTTAGATATGAAAAAACGGAGATAAGCATGCAGCATTGTTCTGTCAGATAAACCATAATATATGCCTGTCAACAAAAACGAGTAGCTAGCCATACTATTAGCTTCCTGAAGTTACCAGAATTTTGATTGCAGGAAATATAAATAAGTTCCTTGTAATAACAGATTCAAAAATCATATGCTACAGTCTGCCAAAGGATTTTTTCTTTTTATAGTTACACTCATATCCGCTGCTTGTTGCCCCGGACAAGGGCTTCATAGCAATATTGGGCCTGACAATGCTGTATCTTTAAGAGGCTTACGCAAAGGAACCGCAGTTGTGATTACAGGGGCCGCTTCTCGCATCCCGCAGGAAGCGGCCTTGCTGGAACAACTTCATCTTACAGGCTGGCTGAACGATGCAACTTTCATTTCCGGCGCGAGTTCTGGTGCCCTGAACGCTGTGGTGCTTAATGCCATACTCGACAGCGCTTTTTCATGGGAAAGATATAAACAGATCCTTTTCGGGATTACCAATATCCAGGTGTATGAGCATACCGGAAGCAAACTGCCCCTCAACACTCAACCCTTACGCCGGCTAATAACCAGGATTGTAAAGGACACGCTTGGTTATTCGGTTATGGGTGATCTGCCGTTTCCTTCAGCCGTTTCAGCCACAAGTATCAAACTGGTGCCGCTTGAAAAACATACCCTGAGGTTCAGTAACCGCTTCATAAATGAAGAAAGCAATCCAGCCTATAACCTTGTTGATATATTAATGGCATCTACTGCAATACCGGTGGTTTTTCCGCCGGTAAAAATCAGGGATGCTGTCGATTTCCCCCAATCCATGTTCCTGGACGGCGGAATTTTTGATGACCACATTCCATATGAAGCGGTGCTGCAGTTCCAGAAAAAACAGGGAGCAGAGGTTGAAATACTTATCATTGTGAGCAGAAAGAGCGATTCGGAATCGGATATACGGGATGAACTATATACTATCGGAATGAGAGATTCAAAACTCCTGGAGAAACTGGGTATTTCATTACAGCGATATTCAAAGGAATCATTTATAAACAAACTGAAAGAATTACAGTTGACAAATCCGGACCTGGCATCGAGAACATACGTTTACATACCTGATTTTAACGAGGATTTCCCCATGCTGAATTTCAACACCCTGAAAGACCAATATTTGGTAACCGCTGCCTGGGCTCAACAAAACCAACCGGTTCTAGTTTGTGATTATATCAAACGAAATAATAGCCCGCTTAAATAAGAACGTAATAAAATGAATTCCAAAAACGATAATTCGCAGCACATCCTCACCACATCCTCCAACCTGATTGGTTTCTGCTTTATAGTACTCACATCACTTAAAGTACTGAAGCTACAGCAATCCACTATCATTGATGAAATCACTGCAGTTGCCATCCTGCTGTTTATGACCAGCAGCATTCTCTCATTCCTTTCGATGCGAAGTTCCGGTAAATACGGAATTCGGTATGAGAATTATGCCGACATCATATTTTTAGTGGGATTGCTCCTGCTATTTGTAACAACCATGCTCATAGCATTTGATATCGTCCAATAGGCAATTCACTTATCGGCTCTGTTTATTAAATAAACTGTTCCTGATCGTTAGCGGGTATAATAATCAATCACGGCATTGATACTTTTCCGGCACACGTTGCAATACTTCATATGCCTGGTGTACATGATGCAATCGAGTTGCGGACGGTAAAGGCCTTTGGCCGTGTAACCGGCTCCCTCGAAAGCCCCGATTTTATCCTTGTATTGTTCCCTGGCAAAGTATGAATCCTCTCCGGCCATCTGCCTGATGAACAGATCTTCCATCACGTTCTCGGGCAATTGCGCTGCGCGGATACTGTCGCGGGTTTTCTGGATCGTATACCCGAATTTGTCGAAAGCCTCCTTGTTCCATGGCGTAGGCAAGGGAGTCCCGGCTTCCACCAGGTCCTTCCATTTCAGCTTGTTTTTATCGAACATGGCGGTAATATTGGTTTCCCAGGGTTCCACCTTAATGTCGGGAACTTCATAGGCAACCGACGAAGTATAATACTCATCGGCGAGGGCGGCGAGGTGATGACCCAGTTCATGGATCATGATGTAGTCGGCAAATTTATTGTCGGCCGAAACAGTAGTGTACAGATTATAGATGCCATCACCTCCATAGGTTTTTTCGTTGAGGAGAATGATTGTGAAATCATAAGGAACGGAAGATGCCACATCGCGAACAGTACGGTTGTCGTAAGTCAGTGCGTACCGCTCGGAATCAAAACTACTGTAATGCACCGAAAGCGGGGAGCGTTTGTATACATTGTGATGAGGCTTGCATACCCCCGAAACCTCCGCAGGTGTTTCCACTGCTCGCACGTTAAAGTCGTTTTTTCTGCTTTTAAAAGGTTCAGCATTGAACAGGGCTTCTGTCAGCCTTTTCGCGTCGTTACGGAATTTATCCATCCCGGTTTTCGAGTAGCCGTCGCCCAGGATGACCAGGTCAACTTTTTGTTGCGAAGAACCATTTTCCATGATCACATCCACTTTTTCGGATCCCGGTTTCCCGGCATTGGTTACCTGCCGCGAGGCGGGATCAATATCGGTACTCCAGATGGGTTGAAACTTATTTTCAGCATCCCGTCGGTTCAGGATCACAGTTACCGGTTTCAACGGCCAGGGGAAGCGCAGTGATTCATGGAAAGTCCCCCAGACACTATCCGCTTCGGGAGTGGTTTTCCATTCGCCGAAAATGCTGGCGAATCCACGTGAATAGAGCAGCACGTTTGTTTTCTTGTCGATCACTTCGAAAAAGTAGATTCCCAGCTCCAGCTTGTCGATCAACTGCGTGCTGCTTCCCGGCCAGGAACCATCCGATACCACCTGGTCAACGGCAAAATGCTCTTCGTTGGCTGTTCCGCTGTGGAAATAATCGAGCCGCATGGTGTTTGAGGCAAACCAGGTGGTATACGATACATCACCCTTGTTCACCACTTTTATAGCGGTAGTTGACTTTGGGTCATTTTTTCCGGAAGGGGATGTACCGGGTTTGCAGGATACCAGCAGGAGAACCGGTAACAGGAGGAGGAAAATTTTCGACATGGCTGTTAAATTTTACGTGAAGGTAGGAAAGGAATCGGGATGAGGGAGAAAAATAATGACATTGAATTAGTGACAAGCGACTAGGGACTGGCAACCAGGGATCAACGACTATGGGTCACTTACTAGCGTCATGTCAAGGCTGCTTTGTCCCCCAATATTCTGGATAACAGCGAGAATTACAGTTATTTTGACATTTGCATTTTGCATTTTAACTTTTAAATTAACACTAGTGACCAGATATTAATGGTTCGGAATGCCTGCTTCCTGGTGCCAGAGGATTATGAATAATAAAAAAGTTGGCACATGGATGACGCGGATCGTTCGGATTTTCATCGACAGGATTTCATTCACCTGTATGTGTCAGTTACTCAGAATAAAAAGGGAAATCTGTGAATTTTGCGAAGCGATCCCACCGAAGATAATCAGAGGCTTATTAATCACTAATTCCCCGATTAATCCGAGCGATTCGTCAGATCCTTATCTGAATCGGACCACCCGCAATGTAATAATCAACCTGGAAGCAAGAATCGGCCAGTTTTCAATCAGTTGCTTTTATGCCTAAAAAAGTCGTAAATTGTAGTCTATAAAACACATACCCGTAAGTTGTATAAACAGCTGGAAAAACCCATAAAACCTGTAATCAGGGGTTTGATAACGACCTCAGGAAAAGGCTTTTTCCCAGTCGTTCATATCTCTTAGCCGGCTCAGCGGATAGCCACTGTGTCATCCTGTCGCAATGAAGATTCTTTAATTCGAAGGGTTAAAAAAATAAGCCGGTTTTAGAATTGATCCCCAAATTGCCCGAAGCAATAAATAAACCAAGAGCCTGGATACTGATTTTCCTTGTTTCGGCTCCAACGGAGCAAATGAACAACCGGTAAAATAAATGATCAAATAATTAACGCATGAAGAAGGAAGTCAAACCACAAACTGCGAATCCGAAATTAAAAGAAATTGCTTTCGATAAAACCGTTAATACAAAAAACGATCAATTCCCTGTAGTTGGCATCGGAGCATCCGCCGGCGGACTGGAGGCGCTGGAGCAGTTTTTTTCGAAGGTACCCGCCGACAGCGGGATGGCATTTGTGGTTATTCAGCACCTTGATCCGACGCATAAAGGCATTATGCGCGAGTTGCTTCAACGGGTTACCGCAATGCCGGTTTTTACCGTAACCGACCGGTTGAAAGTAAAACCTGACTGCGTGTATATAATACCTCCAAACACGAGTATGTCAATATTCCGGGGTGCTTTACACTTGTTCGAACCCATTGAATCACGCGGGTTGAGGCTGCCTATCGATTTCTTTTTCCGGTCGCTGGCCGATGACAGGCTTGACCAAAGTATAGGTATAATTCTATCAGGCATGGGTTCTGATGGAAGCATAGGGTTAAGGGCCATTAAAGAAAAAGCAGGGATGGTATTGGTACAGGATCCAGCCTCGGCCAAATTTAACAGCATGCCCCATTCCGCAATAGAGGCGGTAGTGGCCGACATTGTGGCGCCGGTAAATGAACTGCCGGAGAAACTGATGTCTCTTGCCAGGCAACCTTTGCGCTCAATTATCAAACAAGAACTGGAGAAAGATAGCAGCTCTCTCGAAAAAATAATTATCCTCCTGAGGACACAAACCGGTAGTGACTTCTCGCAATATAAGAAAAACATGGTCTATCGCCGTATTGAACGCCGGATGGGTATTCACCAGATCAGCAAGATTGCTTCCTATGTTCATTTTTTGCAGGAAAACCCGGTTGAACTGGATATACTTTTCAAAGAACTTCTGATCGGGGTTTCAAGCTTTTTCCGCGATTCCGCCGTTTGGCAACACATGAAGGACAATGTAATTCCGTCAATGATGGCCACAATGCCGAACGGCCAGATCCTGCGCGCCTGGATTCCCGGTTGTTCTACCGGGGAAGAAGCATATACGCTGTCCATCGTTTTTAAAGAAGCATTGGAAAATGCGAACCTGACCGGGAATTTATCAATGCAGATATTTGCCACCGATCTGGATCATAGCGCGATTGAAAAAGCACGGAAAGGCATCTACCCGGCAAATATTGCTGCCGATGTGTCTGCCGACCGGCTGAA
The DNA here is from genome assembly GCA_025350385.1 of Bacteroidales bacterium. Lineage (GTDB taxonomy): Bacteria > Bacteroidota > Bacteroidia > Bacteroidales > UBA4417 > UBA4417. The sequence continues at coordinate 560 of JANXXZ010000312.1, read as the reverse complement.
CAGGTTTTTTACCAAGACCGGCGATCAGTTCCGTGTGAATGCGGAGATCCGTGAAATGGTGGTGTTTGCGCCCCAAAACGTGGTTAGGGATCCCCCGTTCACAAAACTTAATATCCTCTCCTGCCGTAACCTGCTGATATACTTTGAATCCGATCTGCAGAAAAAACTCCTGGCACTGTTTCATTACAGCCTTAATCAAAATGGTATCCTGATATTGGGTAACGCCGAAACCAACGGTGCTCAGAGCGATCTCTACTCGGTCGTTGATTCAAAACTAAGGATTTACAAACATTCGGGTTTCCTTAAAACGGAAGAACTTTCGAATTTTCCGGGTTCATTAAAGTACTCAAGGTCCGTGTTGGTTGAAAATCAGCTTCCGGTAAAAGTTCCCGATAACATACAAACACTTACCGACCAGTTGCTTTTACAGCAGTTTTCGCCGGCCTCGGTACTGGTTACCAACCAGGGAGACATCCTTTACATTACCGGCAGTACCGGTAAATACCTGGAGCCGGCTGCAGGCAAGGCAAACATGAACCTGTTTGCCATGGCGCGTGAAG
>JANXXZ010000311.1 GCA_025350385.1 Bacteroidales bacterium | reverse complement strand
GCTTAACAAAATAATCCGGATTAGCCTGTAAACAGAGTAATCCGGATTAATCAGCCAGTAAATGAGATACTTATTGTTTAATAAATGTTTTTGTGATAACTTCTTTACCCGACTTTGCCCTGATTATGTAAACTCCTGTTGGAATATCTGCTAATTCCATTTCCATCATTCTGCCTTCGAAATTAAATCTTTTAACGACCTGCCCTTCAACGTTCAGGATTTCCATCGAAGCTTTACCTGGAAAAAGGATGGATAGATTGGCGCTTGAGGGATTTGGATAAACGATAAACTGCTCCTTTGCTGTCAATTCATCAATTCCGACATTATTTACGATTACACAAGTTGAAGTTGCAGAACAGCCATTCCCGTTCATCGTTACCAGAACTGCATACGATCCGTTTACCGTCGCGGTAAAACTCTGATGGGTTTCACCCGCGATAGGAGCATTCCCTGCATTGCAGTTCAACCACTGGTATGTGGCTCCTGCCTGGACAACAGTAATGGTTACACCGCTTACAGTAGTATTAACATTTGGTAAAGCGTTTATTGCAATATTGCTCCCGTTATCGCTGCCTGTTACCACAGGATTACTCCCCATCACTCTTATCCTATACCCGGTGCCAGGCACCGTGTTTGCGGGAATAACAACGTTAACGGAACCAGCGAAAGTTGATGTTAGGCTGCCTATAGTAACCGGTGAAGCAAAAGAACCTGAAGCATCCGAAAGCTGCGCCGTGAATACATTTCCGGCATCATATGCACCTGCAATTGTAAAAGGGACACTCAGGGAGCTACCCACACAATTAACGAGGCCTACAGGCTGGGTAGAAATTGTTACCGGAATTTCAAGCAAGTGAGTAAATTGTGGATTTTTTCCATTGTTACCAGTAAAATCAAGCTTTTTTGTAAATATTGATGTAACAGGATTAAATTGAAACAAAACCCCCAAATCATTTACTCCACCGCCATTAGTCATTCCATAGAGATTTCCATCGTATGCCTGCATTAAAGAACCGTACGGAGAATTTCCTTTTGATGAACCATCAAAGTCAACCTTGTTAATGATGCCAGAAGTAACAGGATCAAACTGAAACAGAACACCAAGGCTATGAGCTCCGCCTGCTTCAGTCAATCCATAAAGTTTTCCATCCGTAGCCTGGATTAATGAACCATCAGGATCGCCTCCGATTGTTACCATATCAAAATCCAGTTTTTTAGTAAAGTTGCCATTTTGTGGATTAAATTGAAATAAAACGCCATACCCGTCTAATCCTCCATACTTAGTCATACCATAAAGCATTCCATCCGTTGCCTGAATTAAAGAGCCATAAGGATTTTGTCCTTTTGTTGCTCCGTCGAAATTAACCTTAACAGTAAAGGCATTATTTGCAGGGTTAAACTGAAATATAACCCCCATATCATTGGCTCCACCCTGATACGTCATTCCATAAAGCATTCCATCCGTAGCATGCAATAAAGCGCCATAAGGAGAACTTCCGGTTGTAGTTCCGTCAAAATCAAACAATTTGGTATAGATGCCGTTCTGCGGATTAAATTTAAATATAACTCCGTTATCGTTGGTAGCACTTACTCCTCCTGAAGTAGCCATCCCATAAAGATTTCCGTCTGGTGTCTGTATTAAGGAGCCTTCAGGATAACGTCCATCAGCAAAATCAAAAGCGTACTTAATAGTATAGGTAGCAGTAGAAGGATCATATTGGAACAAACTGCCCGGGTTAAGTGCTTCCCCGTAGTAAGTCATTCCATAAAGTTTGCCATCCGATGCCTGCATTAAAGAGCCATAAGGGTTTCCTCCGGGTGGAACAAAATTATATTTAACCATTTCATTATTCCCCGATGCATCGGTTTTAAAAATTATTCCGGCATCGTTTTGCCCTCCAAATGACATTCCCCAGAGTTGTTTTTGGTTCTGGGCAAAGGCGCTAAAGGTTAAAAATCCGGTTATCGTAATAATTACCAAGGTTGTAGTCGCTTTTTTCATAACGTTTTTGGTTAAGTAGGAGGTTAAATTGACTAAATACTGTAAAGATTTAACAATGAATTATTAACGTGATTATTTATTTGATTTCAGTAATTTTTACATCAGCAGGAATCTCAAACTTTTCGGCAGGAATTTCGGGATTTTCGATAAATTTATCTCCAACTAAATCCATTTTCATTGATCCCATATCAGTATTTATTTTGAGGGCAATACCTTTATAGACAAGGAAATTCCCTTTCATCTGCATCTTTTTATAATCAACACTCATTTTCTCGCAGGTTTTACCGAGAAATTCTTCCGTGCCTTCTTTTTTGAGGTTCATATCCTTGACCATCTGTTCTGAGAGATTCTCGAAATCAATATTTTGCGATGCTCCAGGAGATGCAGTGGTTTTTGTCCCTGTTTTTTTGACCAGATCAAGAGAATACATGAATCCGTCCTTATTAAGTGTTACCGTATGGATTTTGGTGCCCATCATTTCCATTTCAATATCCTGTATTTCTTTTTTCCCGTAATCATCAAATGTGAGTGTTTGTTTCATATCCATACCCATCATTTGTGATTTGTATTCAACGATTCCCGATTTTATGGCATATTTGCCTTTAGGGGTTGCCGTTATGGATGCTGCCGGATTTTCATTGGCCGATGAAGGTTCGGTAGTTTTGCTTTTACAGGAGAAAAGCAATGTCAGGGTAGCCATGAAAGCTACAGAAAGCATGTAATTTTTTTTCATTTTGCTGGGTTTTGTTATTAGTTAGTAGGTGCTATTTACGGATAAAAAAACTATTCCTGAGATTTCGATTATGGATTAATTCTTTGTTAATGTAAAGTCAATAGTGATTGTTGAATTTTCATCACTTAAGTTTTTTAAAGTCTTCTTGTCCTTTTGCTGTAAAATTTTATCCAATGGCTTTCCCGGATAAGGTCCGAAAACAGCCCATATTGGAACACTCATTTCCCTGGGTACGATTTTGCTTTCCTCCGGTATAAAATCGCAGGTGCCTTCGGCTTTTTCAGTTACTTTTTCCTCACCAGTCACGGGCTTAGAAGTACCTTTAACAAGAATATAATAAGTGCCATCGCTGAGGAATTCAAGTTCTATTCGGGTATCTTCCTGGCGTTTCCCATTCCGCTCACTTTGATGCGATATGCCGCTTCCTTTTACTTTGAATGACTTATTAACTTTATAAGTTCGCCCTCCTTCCCTGCCTGATTTGCAATGGTAGCATCCGTTTTCCTCCAACAGCTCCGACATTTCATTTGTGTAGAACGTCATCGTTCCACCCGTCCAGGGAATTCCTTTCCTCTCGAGATTCCATTCGCTATAGGTATTGTTATTTGTTACCAATTTATGATGGAACTGCTGATCCATTTCATTGCAATACACGCCATATTCAGATACCTCAACAGTATCCTTTACCGAGTTCATGGTAAGTGTTACCGGCCCTTTGAACGGGCATAATTCTCTATCACCCAGCTTGTCGATTAATTGCTTTGTAACCTTTTTACACCCTTCCGTAATGCTCTTAAAATCGTTTGCCACATAGAGGATTTGGGACCAGGCAATGCAGTCAACTTTTTTATATTTAAAACATTTAGCCTCTACACTTACCATGCCCTTAGTATAGTCAATCAGTGTTACAGGCACCCAATAATCATGGGCCAGATCTTTGCCAACATCAGGTAAACTGCCATCAGAAATATCACCTATTAATTCATAAAAACGCAGACTATCGAGTTTATGCCTGATATCAGCGCGACAAACTACATCGGCGCAAGGAAAGGCATCCCTAAACCGATCCTGCACCAATCTTTCGAAAGGTATTGCATATTTTAAGGAAGAATCGCCCGCTGATCCATCAGCTGAAATATAAAAATGGGGTTTCTGGGCAGCCAGGTTTGTTGTGAAAACAATTGAAATAAAAAAGAAAACGGCGGATACTTTTTTCATTATCTCAAAATTTTGCATTTGGGTAAAGCATGGTGAATCTGACCAATTTCTGTTTCAGATATTCCTGTTTTACCAACTCCTAATTGTTCTAGGTTTTTGAGTGAACTCACTATTGACAGTAGGGAATTAATTGGATTAATATCGGTGTGAAGGGTTTTAAGATTCCCCAGTTTTGCGACAGAAGCAGGAAGCCCGCTGATGTTATTATTAAGCACGTTGAGCACAGTAAGTCCTGAAAAATCACCTACAGACGATGGCAAACCAGAAACAGATGATCCAAAATTGATGATATATAACTCTTCGAGGGGATAGCCCTTAGCATTTTGCAGTATTTCATCAAGATTTACATTTGAACCTTTTGTATCTGCAGTAATGACTAACGTTTTTATCCCCTTGAATACCGGCATCTGATCAATTATTACCTGCGCATGCGGCATCGACATATTGATGAGCAGGAACGGCATTGATTGAATGCATTCTTTACACTTAACGGTGGGATTTTCATCATCTTTATACTCTTCAACTATTTCTTCACGCAAAGGCTTTGCCATATCCCATGCACCACCTTCCCTAACGATAGCCATCATCTGGTTCCACAACTTATTACCGAAATCATCAATCTTCTGCTGCATTTCATTCTTTTTTTCAACATCACTTTTTGTATCGTTTCCGGCTGTGTTTTCACCTCTGGCTGTATTTTCATTTTCGTTTGTTGGTTGCTGCTGCGGTGAGTTTTTATTACGTATAGCCAAAGTGAGTTTAGCAGATAATTCTTCAATTTTTGCATTGGCCTCTTTGGCTGCAGCAGGATCGCTCCAGTCAGTGCCTTTTCTGATGGCAGACATCCTGGCTTTGATATCAGCCGGGCTTTCGCCGTTATCCTGAGCTTTAAGTGCCACAGCGAAAAATAACAGAAATATGAATAGCAGAATGTGCTTCATTTGGTTCTATTTAAGCATTGCTTTGAAGTTATATTTCATAAGATTTCACTCCAATCATTCATTAGCTGGTTCCGGGAATCCTTCTCTGCCAACTATTTTATACTTGTACGCATCAGATAAGCGGCTCACGTAATCTTTGACAATGTCGAGCCCCATGTACCCGGGTTCAGGATTAAGATCAACGCCGGTCTGTTCAAGCAATACCTGATTGTTTAATTCCTCGAGGCGATAATAGGCCGAAAAAGCTGTGAGAATAAAATTCTTATAGTTATTTGTATTTTCAACATATTTAGGTCCAAGCAAAGAACAATAGCTTCTACGGTAGCCGTTTATTTCTCTTTCTATTCCATCTATTTTCGCCTGATCCTGTTTAATGTCATTTTTAGTGCATTCATCGATGTAATCGTCCAGTTCCTTGCGCTTGATCCCAATCATTTCCATAAGTTTAATACCGACTTCATTCTCATCAATTTCCTGGAACTTCCTGGCATATTTGCCTTGTGCAGCACCAATGCTGTCGCGAAGCCTGTTATATTTATCCAAATGGTTATATTTCTGCATATTTTTAGCATTCTGTTCCTGGTATTTCTCAGGTTCAGCCATTACCTCCGCTTTTTTCTCGGTCGAATAAGCGGTGGCCCATGCAGTCTTGCCGGCTTTATCCATAGTTTTCAGGTTCTGAACTTCGGCCATCGAAATATTCGTGCTTTCCTGCATCATCTGGTCGGTAAGGGTTTTCATTTGCTTGTCGATGGCTTTACGTTGTTCCTCATTTGCAGCATGTTTCTTTTGTTCCTGTAATGCCATCATTTTCTGCGTCATTTCGGGCGATATGCCTGTTTGCTGCATCGCATATGTTTCCATTTTTGTTTTATTGGCATTCACCTTGGTATCCATTTCATCATGCCTTCTTCTCAGTTCGGTTTCCAATGGGTTAGCAACTTCACTGAGCTGCCTGACAAATTGCCCTCTTACTGCAGTATCATCACTGCAGATGTCTCCCGGGACAGAGGGTAAGAGGTCCATATAAGCTTCAGGACGACGCTGGGCAGGTAAGTTTGTTATCCCAAACAGCACTAGCATCATTATAGCTAAAAGAGATTTTTTCATAGAAAAAAAGATTATAAATCCCATATTTTAAATGCCTTACATTTTTATAAACTCCACCCTCCTGTTCATTGCCTTATTGGCAGGAGTATCGTTAGGAGCTACCGGTTTGCTTTCACCCATGCCGTCCGATTCGAGCCGGGAAGCGTCAATGCCAAAGGTCTTAACCAGTTCATTTTTAACAGAAGCTCCGCGGCGTTTTGAAAGGTCAAGATTGGCTGCATCGGCTCCATCGCTATCGGTATGGCCTACAATTTTTACCCGAACCTCAGGATTTGCAGTCAATACATCGGCAATTCCTTTCAGGGTGCCGTAGGATTCAGCTTTTACAACATCCTTATTTACATCGAAATAAATACCGTAGCTAACCAGTTTACCTTCGGTGAGAAGCTTACTGCGCATATCAGGAGCCGCATTAGTAATCTTAACATTCGATATATAGGAACCGCATGAAGCGCCTCGATATAACTTGAAACACAATCGGCTGAATTTACTTCCCTCATAAATATTGGTAGGGATATCGATCACTTTTGCTCCTTTATGATAAATACGGACTCTGCGGTTTTGCACCCATACTATCACATGGTTTACTTTCCCTGCTTCCACAGGATTGACCCGTGAGGACCCTTCAAGTTTTGTGGCTTCTCCTTTCTTATAGCCGGATGTAAACCAGCTTTCCTTTTCCATATTAATTTGAATACCACAGTTGCCCGGATGACCTTCTTTATCCATTTCGCTGTGCTTGCTTTCTCCGAAAATAGTCAGAACAGCAGCAATACGTCCTCCCTTTTCTTTTGGGACTATATCCATTTCAAGGATAAAATTCTGAGGAAAATCAATATCTTTCATGAACCAGTAGGTTCCTTCCGTGCTGTTCAGGTTGAACCAATTCCCGGGAGCGACATTAAGTGTATTAACTTCCCCGGCCACATCTGTAGTCCATAAAGCAGGAAAGTCGCCCAGGGCATCCTGGCTGAAATCTTCATATAAGATAACCTTGTCGCCGGGAACAAAATCATACTTTGAAGAGGCTTGCAGGGAAGGTTGATCCTGGTTGCCGGCCAGTGGTTTTTCATTGCCTGTCTTTTTAGGATCCGTCTGTTTAGGATCCTGTTTCTTTTGATCCTGGGTCTTGTCATTTTTCTTTCCATCCCCTTTGATCCCTTTTTCCACACCATCAAGTCCTTTATCAATCCCCTGGTCAATATTCTTGTTGACCCGGTTGATCGTTTTATTCTCGATGCGCTTCGGGACGTTAAAGATCTGCGCTGATACATTAATCATCAGGCAGGAAAGGAGAAGTACGAAAATGAATTTTAAAAGTTTTTTCATACGAATGGTTTATTGAGGTTAATATTTAGTTAAATACCTGTTATGAGAATTTTGTGTTATCCGGTTTACCGGTTATCGCTTACAAACTCTTCCCTGTCTAAAATTTGATAAACTCAACTCTGCGATTCATCGCTTTATTCGAAGGAGTGTCATTGGGCGCCACCGGTTTGCTTTCACCCATACCATCCGATTCGAGGCGCGAAGCATCAATACCAAAACTCTTGACCATTTCATTTTTAACTGAGGCTCCGCGCCGTTTTGATAAATCAAGGTTAGCAGCATCAGAGCCATCGCTGTCAGTATGGCCGACAATCTTTACCCTGACTGTCGGATTCTCCTTAAGCACATCGGTTATCCCTTTAAGGGTGCCATAGGATTCAGGTTTTACCACATCCTTGTTTACATCGAAATAGATTCCGTAACTAACCAGTTTGCCTTCGGTTAAAAGTTTATTGCGCATATCAGGCAGGCCTGCGGCTATCCTGAAATTAGTAATCATCGGGTTGGTTGATTCCCATAATTCAAAACGCATCATATTAGCCTGGAACCCTGGTTTGAAAACCTTAGGCAAATCAAAAATCTTCACCTGATCCAGGTAAACCCTTAACCTTGTTTTTTGAACCCAGAATGATAGGCGGTACTTCTTACCCGGTTCCATGGTTGCATCATCTTTCACTCCATCGATTGTGTACCCTTCTTCATTATAAGCACTATAGGTTCCACGGTAACCAAAACTCATTTTAATGCCGCCTTTCAGCCCCGGAACAGCCCCCCCTTCGCTCAGGTCCTTTGGGTTTTCAGCACTGTACAGGTAAAAACCAAATTCATGGGCTGTATTTCCTTCTTCAACCGGATTGGAGATTACATCATACTCAATAGTATAATTATCAGGGAGTTTCATTCCCTCATCCAGGGATACACAACCGGAACCGGTCATCCTGAACCATTTACCAGGGTATAGATTATTGGTTACTACTTCGCCTGAAGCGTTGGTATTCCAGTTTGCAGGGAAATCACCCACTGAAGTTTCGCTGAGATCATCGAAGAAAAGCACCTTTTCACCAGGAATAAAGTCGTATTTGGAATAGGTTTGCATTGAAGGCTTCTCTTGCTGACCGCCTGGTTTAACGTCCTGACCAATTGTTTCCCCAACATTCGGCTGTTTTTTGTCCTGTTCTTCCTGCGGCTGCGATTGTGAATTATTGTTATCTTTCTTTACCCCATTTTCAACTCCGTCAAGTCCTTTGTCAATTCCCTGGTCAATATGATTATCGACAAGATTGGTTACTTTGTTTTCAATCCTGCTGCCGATATTAAGCTGGGCCTGCGAATTGAATGACAGCCCGGTAATTACAAGTACTAAAAATAGTTTAAGGGATGAGGTCATAGTCATTTGGTTTATTTTGTTTATATAGAGAACAAAAAAATCGCTGTAAAATTAATCAGGACTATAAGCTCTGTTATCCCTGTTTTATGGGATTTTTAATTCAGGAACTAAGAGATATTTTGGCAAACAAGTTTTTAACAAGCTATTCCGGTAATATTCCGGTATCTTTCAAAATAGTATTTCAACAAACGCGAATTCTAAATTACGTCAATAATGGATATTATGTACGTTGAACCAAACTTTTTCCCAAACAAATAAATAATTGAAGTGAAAAGGAACTTAATTAGCCTTCAAATAATGGGTTGATCAGGTTATTCTATTATAAGTGCCGGTTTGATTGAAAAAACATGCATGTATTTTATACCTTTTTCTTAAACCGGTATGCACAACCTGATTAACCTTCTTAAAATAAGATCAGGGAAGCATTGTAAGCACTGGATTAGATATAAAAAGTAAATTAATTCCAATAGGATATGGTAAGCAAATAAAAGGAAGAGCGCCTGACTGCTGAAACAAAAAATGAAAATAGCGGTTATAATAGAAGGGAAAGTGAATGAGTGTGACAGTATTATCCAGGGATAGGACCACCTGAAAACATAAAATACAATAGACTATGAATGGTAAAATAAGAGCCATCGTTACCGGCTCCACCGGGATGGTTGGCGAAGGAGTTTTGCATGAATGTCTGCAACATCCAATGGTTGAATCAGTCCTGGTCATTAACCGCCATCCTTGCGGTGTAACCCACCCGAAACTATCCGAGATCATTCATAGGGATTTTTTTGATATCTCAGCCATTGAAGCGCAGCTCTCAGGTTTTAATGCCTGTTTCTTTTGCCTGGGAGTCTCGTCGGTCGGGATGAAAGAACCGGAATACTATAAATTGACTTATACCTTAACACTGAATGTTGCTCATCCCCTTAGCAAACTGAATCCTGAAATGACTTTCTGTTATATTTCCGGCAGTGGCACTGACAGCAGTGAAAAGGGCCGGCTCATGTGGGCCAGGGTAAAAGGCAAAACGGAAAACGATTTAATGAGCCTGCGCTTCAGGCAGGTATTTGCATTTCGGCCCGGCCTCATGAAGCCTACAAAAGGTCAGAAAAATATTCTCAAAAGTTATAAAATCCTGGGATGGATGTATCCCTTCCTTCACCTGTGCTTTCCCAATATTAGCTGCACCCTGAAGGAAGTTGGACTGGCAATGATCAACACGGTGAATCTCGGTTACGAAAAAAAGGTATTGGAAGTAAAGGATATAGTCGCCCTGGCCGGGAGAACCTGAGCGACATCCAACTTCATCATCCGATATTTGTTTATCGAAATTCGTAATTCATTGAATTGTATTTATTCCCTATCTATTTTTACCGAAGTCATCGATAAGGATCCCATGATGGTTTTATCATTGAAGAAGGAGATATTCTCATCCTCTTCCTTCAGCGCCAACGTGTAGAGTAAAGGTAAAAAGTGTTCAGGAGTAGGTATAGATAGTTCGGCTGAACGCCCGAGATTACTGAAATTGATAAGTTCCTTGTGCAGGTTCTCACGGATGAGCTTCTTAAAGGTCTCATTCGCTTCAATTGCCCAGTCAAATCCATGATCATGATTGTTCCAGTCGACGGCGCGAAGGTTATGCACCATATTCCCGCTCCCGATAACAAGGATGCCCCTGGTACGCAGGGACGCCAGTTGTTTTCCCAGGTCATAGTGATATTGTGGCGACCGGGAGTAATCCAGGCTCATCTGGATTACCGGAATGTCGGCATCAGGATAGAGGTGTTTGATCACACTCCAGGCACCGTGGTCGAGGCCCCATGAAGTATCAAGACCAACTTCAGTGCTGTTTACAATTGCTTTACTGCTTTTAGCAAGTCCAGGGCTCCCGGGAGCCGGGTATTGTACATCAAAGAGTGCCTGCGGAAATCCCCCGAAATCGTGAATGGTCCTGGGTTTTTCCATGGCTGTTACCAGGGTCCCTTTTGTTTCCCAATGTGCCGAAATACACAGAATGGCCTTGGGTCGGGGTAACGATTTCCCTATCAGCTGCCATTGGGAGCTGAATTCATTGAGTTCAATGGCATTCATCGGACTGCCATGACCGAAGAAAAACGCAGGCATACGTTCTGAGTCTTCCATCGGTCCGGCCAGTATATCAAGTTTATTCAGGTTCATGGTAAATCCAGCTAAAGGTATAAGTGCTAACGATTTCAGAAATTTCATCCGGTCCATAACCGCAGAGAATCTTAGAGAAATTGTGTACGGATTATTCTGCTTTCACTTTTAACAGTTCAATTTCGCAGCTGATTTTTACCTCTTCGCCTACCAATACTCCGCCGGTTTCAAGCGCTGCGTTCCAGTTTAGTCCCCAATCTTTACGGTTGATTTTCCCTTCGATAGTAAAACCTGCTTTTTCATTTCCCCATGGATCAGCCTGGGCGCCGCCAAATTCAACCGCCAGGCTTACCGGTTTTGCGATGCCCTTTATAGTAAGATTGCCATTAAGGGTAAACTCATCATTGCTCTTTCCTTTAATGAGCGAATGTGCATTGAATGTGATTGCATTGAAGTTTTCGGCATCAAAGAAATCGGCACTTTTCAGGTGATTGTCACGGTCGGCTGTACCGGTATTGATTGAAGCCGGGTTCATGCTGAACGATATCTCGGCAGTTGAAAAATCATCCCCCTCGGTAAGAACTTCAGCATTAAACTCGCTGAAAACGCCTTTAACATTGGAAATCATAAGGTGTTTTACTTTAAAGGCAATTTCTGAATGGGAAGGGTCAATGACCCATTTTGTTTTTGTTGACATTTCTGATTGATTTAATTGGTTAAAACTGTATTAGATTATCTTGTATTGGAATCTATGTTTCGTAAAGCAAGCTCCTGGTTTGTTTTCCGGTTGCCCGGTGAAATCTAAGCAGTGGAAATTTATCTTGCTCTCAATCACAGCACAAAATTACATGCATCCGGGAGGACGATGGTTACACTATCAGGAAGATGTGTGGTACAATCAGGAAATAACCAGCTGCATCTGATCGCGGAACTCGGTTGGAGTGGCCCCGGTCTTTTTACGGAAGACCCTGGAGAAATAAGACTTTTCGTTATATCCAAGCTCATAACCGATTTCGGAAACGGATTTATCAGTATTCAGCAGCAGGTTGCGCGCTTCAATGAGTTTACGGGTTTCAATAATCTCGGTAATGCTTTTACCGAAAACGGACTGGCTGATCAGGTTAAGATTCCGGGTCCCCATGTTCAGCTTATCGGCATAAAAATCAGCCCCTTCCGGACGTTTATAATTATATTCCAGGATTTTGAGGAAATTGTTAAAGGTAATGACGTGCGAATGTCTTGAAACCTGGGGAACCAGGTAATCCTGCTTACTCTCGGCTTCCAGTTTTGAAAGTAATGCGTTCAGCAGATGTTTGGTGATCTGGTAATTGGGAGGAGTTTGCAGGTATTCTTTCAACATCATTTCGCAAAGCGAATTCAGGGTGGTGCTGCAATAATCAGCACTTAAGGGATAGTTTATCTTATCGGTAAAATTGGAGTAAAAATTAAACCTGCTTTCAGGCACCAATTCATTTTTATACCTGATCACCCATCCACGGGTATCGGCATCGGGGAGAAAGCTGTGAACCTTTCCTTGCGCTACAAAAACTATTACCGGCGCCTGAAGTTCCTCCCTTGTATAATCAACAAAATGAAACGGGTGGCCGTGGGTGATGATCAATAGTTCCTCTTCTTCGTGGCGGTGAGGTTCCA
>JANXXZ010000301.1 GCA_025350385.1 Bacteroidales bacterium | reverse complement strand
TAAGTCAAAACGGTATGGTTTCTTTCCTGCAGTATCCCTTGGTTATTCAATACATGAATCATTACTGAGGGATGTGTCCTGGATAGACATTTTGAAAATCAGAGGATCATATGGAATTGTTGGGAATGATAAAATAGGTACAAGATTCCTGTACTTAAATGATTATAGCGTGACTTCTGGAGGAGTCCAATTCGGAGATGTGAATTCATTAACGGGATATCCGATTATATACCATTCCAGAATTGGAAATGATCAGGTAACCTGGGAGAAGGGTACTAAAAGAAACATTGGATTTGAAAGCAGTTTTTTTCATAACTCATTAGGTTTAACAATTGATGTTTTTGATGAGACGAGGAGAGATATACTTATTTCAACACCCCAATCAAGACTTGTCCAGTATGGCGAAAGTTATCCAGCTATAAATATTGGTAAGGTTTATAATAAAGGATACGAAATTGAACTCCATTATGGTCATAATTTTGGTGAACTCATTACTTCTATTAATTTTCAATTGTCGTACTCTAAAAACAAGATTCTTAATATTGATGAACCTTTCGCAAAACCCGAATACCAGAAACAAGCAGGCAAATCGATAGGTCAAATTCAGGGATACCTGACGCAGGGATTTTATGCAGACAGCCTGGATATAGCAACTTCTCCGGTGAATACTCTTGGAAAACCTGTATCAGGTGACCTTAAGTACGTAGATTATAATAAGGATGGCAAAATCACTTCTGATGATATGGTTTTTATGGGCTATCCTAGCACGCCACAATATAATTACAGCTTAGCTCCAACTATATCATGGAAGGGATTTACTATAGACCTTATGTTTCAGGGTGTTGCTCAGGTTAGCTCCAATGTTCGTTTTACGGAAAATAACAATGGTAATAACTTTTTTGATTTCCAGTTAAATCGCTGGACTCCAGAAACTGCTTCGACTGCTACATGGCCGACACTCCATAGTCTAGGTAACGCCTTCATAAGTTACAAAACCAATGATTATTTGCTGCAGAATGCTTCCTATATTAAATTTCGTAATGCACAAATATCATGGCAGATCCCAACTAAATGGACCTCCAGACTGAAGTTATCTGAATTGCAAATATACTTCAATGGTCAGAACTTGCACACATGGAGCAAATTTAGGTTTGGGCTTGATCCTGAAATGGCTTCATCAAGCGGATATCCACTTTCAAGGGTTTACAATGTAGGTCTGAAAGTTCAGTTTTAACATATTATTACTTAATTAAAATCATAATTATGAAAAGTTTTATTATAATATTCATTACCATAATTCTGAGTTTATTTACACTAAGTTCATGTAAAAAGGACTTTCTTGAAAGAGCTCCGGGTGTAAACATGACTTTGGATAAGGTGTTCTCAGATCCTGTTCTCGCATCCCAATTTGCTGATAATTCCTACAATTACAGGGATATGGATACTTATTGCAGATTTGCATCTTTATCTTCACTTTGTCAATATAGTGATGAGGCTACAACAAACAGTCAGGCTGCGGTTTTTCCATGGTATGCCGGAGAATATGTAACTGCTGCAACATATAGTACTAATGATATCGACTATGTATGGTCCAGAAAATACATGGGAATTAGAAATTGCAATATCTCTCTTGACAAGTTACGTGGAGTTCCGTGGACATCAGATCAGGACCCTCAACGAATAAGAGGGGAACAGTTCTTTTTAAAAGCATTTTATTATTTTGAACTGATAAAGAGATTCGGTGGGGTGCCTATATTTACAAGAGCTTATGGAGTTAATGAAAATGCAGATATACCGAAAAGTTCTTATGACGATTGTGTTAAATTGATTGTACAGGACCTTGATTCTGCGGAAGTTTTGTTGCCTGTTGCTTATAATCAAGTGTCAGGTCCAAATACTTCTGCAAATGATGGACGTGCTACAAAAGGATCTGCCATGGCTCTCAGATCCAGGGTTTTATTGTATGCCGCCAGTCCCTTGAATAATGCATCCAATGATCTTTCTAAATGGCAAATAGCTGCTGATGCAGCAAAAGCAATTATAGATCTTAATATTTACTCCCTCCAAGCAACATATGGTGATATACTTAATGTTGCACAGTCTCCGGAGTATATCTGGATTATGAAGGTAGCACCCTGGCAGAAATGGCCTGATCAAAATTTTTTGTCAGGTGCTATAATTCCTCCAAGTTCAGGAGGCTTGAACGCATTATTGAATCCGCTTCAAAATCATGTTGATTTATACGAAATGCAAGCGACCGGATTACCAATATCAGATGCAGGATCTGGTTATAACCCTCAAACGCCATATTTAGGCCGCGATCCACGATTTTATGCTAATATTTTATATAATGATGTTGTCTGGGCGGGGAGAAGAATGCAAATGTGGGATGGAGGTACAGATTGCAAACCAGGCTTGACAAACTACTCATTTACAAGATATTATTCCAGAAAATATTGGCCATCAAACTTATATGGGTCCACACAGGCTAATGCTATCTTAAATTATATTTTCTTCAGGTATGCAGAAGTATTACTTAATTATGGGGAAGCGCAAAATGAGGCTGCCGGACCTGATCCAAGCGTATATTCTGCCATTAATCAGGTTCGTGCTCGTGTTGCAATGCCTGCCTTACCTTCAGGTCTCACTCAAAGTCAGATGAGAGCAAGGATTAGAAATGAAAGAGCAGTTGAATTAGCATTTGAGGACCACAGGCTTTATGACCTAATGAGATGGAATATTGGGAAACAAGTTCTAAATGATCAAATAATGTATGGAATGCAGGTAGTTAAAAACCCGGATAATTCATTTACCTATTCAAAACTAGTACTTGGCCCTCAATTTCAAAGAGTATTCACTGAAAGACAAAATCTTTATCCTATACCGAGATCTGAAATTCAAAAAAGCAAGGGCATCCTTCTTCAGAATCCAGGTTGGGAATAGCAACATAGTATCAATATGTTATAAATGAAATTAATCAAAGATTATGATGAAAACATATAAAATAAAAGCAGTTTTCTTTCTGTTCTTAATTATACAATTCTTTATTGTAGAAATTAGTGCACAGAATGTGATTCAAAAAATTACAGTCTCTGGAACAGTCAAGGATGTGAATAAGCAACCTGTAGGAGGTGTATTAGTTGATGTTCAGGAAAGGATTAAACACGTGGTTACCGGAATTGATGGAAGTTTTTCTATAGAAGCAAATAATAATGATGATATTATAAGTTTTAGTAAAGATGGGTACAAAACACATCAAATAGTAGCAACATCTTCAATTGATGTTGAAATTATTATGGAAACCAGTCTGCCAGATGATGGTGAAAATGATAAAGTGTATATTCCTTTTGGTGTACGAACCAGAAGGCAAACCGCCACTGCTATTTCGAGCATAAATGGTGATGCTATGTCTCAAACACCCAATTCTTCATTTTTTAGCTCTTTATACGGCAAATTGCCTGGTTTATTTATTCAGCAAACCGGTACAATACCTGGTCGCGATGATTTCTCGTTGTTAATCAGAGGAAGATCGTCGTTGAATGACGCACAACCTCCTCTTGTGCTGGTAGATGGTATTACACGCGATTTAAGAGATATGGATGTAAGCGAGATTGAAAGTGTAAGTATATTGAAAGATGCTGGATCTCTTGCCTGGTATGGTATAAGATCGGGGAATGGGATAATTTATGTAACCACAAAAACCGGTAGCTCCAACAAAACAGTTATCAGGTTTAATGCATTTGGGGGAATCCAAATGCCAGAGGACTACACAAAGTCACTGGATTCTTATACTTATGCAACTCTATATAATGAGGGACGAGCAAATGCAGGACAATTGCCTGCTTATTCCCAGGCTATGTTAAACTCTTATCAGAATAAAAATTCTGACCCATTCAAATATCCAAATAATAACCTGCCTAATGAATTCATAAATAAAAGTGCTTCTGTACAACATTATGATTTTTCAATTTCTGGTGGTAATTCCGTTGCCAGATATTTTGCCTTATTAAGTTATAATAATCAGGGTGGTCTATTTGCTGAAACAAAAACGCCTAATTATAATACAAACCCAAGTTATAATCGTATTAACTTCAGGTTAAATCTGAATTTTAATGTATCAAAGAATTTTGAAATTTCAACCAGATTTGGTGGAAGGCCAGAAATCAGACGTGAGCCAGGAGGAAGCTCCGATGGATCTGGTGTGGGTACAATCTTAAGTACTATTTACCAGACTCCACCAAATGCATTTCCAATAATAAATCCTGATAACAGCCTTGGCGGAACTTCGATTTTCCAGGTCAATCCAATAGGCTTACTTCAAAGCAGAGGATTTACTAATCAATTAACTCGCATATTATTAGCTGATATTTCAGGAAAATATAAACTTGATGATTTTGTAAAAGGACTATCGTTAAATGCGCAATATTCTCTTGATATGAGTGGGATGTATACCTATGGAAGAACAATGAATTATGAGGTTTATAGCAGGGATACAGTTACTAATGCTTATACCCGCTTTGGAACAAAAGCCCCTTTAGCATACCAAACTGCAGGATTTAGTGGTAATCAAAGGAATTCAGAGTTCTGGGGTGGTTTTGATTATCTGAGATCATTTGGGAATCATAATGTTGATATTGCACTCAGGTATACAAACCGGAATATTAAAGCGAATTATCTTATAGAAAGTACCAGAAATGATGCAGCAGGAAGATTTTCTTATAACTTCAACCAGACATACTTAATTGATTTTGTTGCAAGTTATTCCGGACAACCATATTTTGCTCCCGGCCACAGGTATGGACTCTTTCCAGCACTGACAGCAGGCTGGATAATCTCTAATGCTGAATTTCTAAAAACCGTGAAACCAATTAGCTACTTAAAGCTGCGTGGTTCTTATGGATTAACCGGATATGATGCCTATTTCGGAAGTCGACGGTATCCAGAACAGTATTTATATGATGGAAGTGGTTATACCTGGGCAATTGGATCATCTTACACTGTTACAGGATCTGGTTTTAGGGAAGCTACCTTACCAAATATAAACGCAACATTTGAGAAAGTCAAAAAATTAGACTTTGGATTCGATTCAAAATTCTTTAATCAAACACTGACGATAAATTTCGATTATTTCAGCGAAAAGCGAACTGATATATTTACTAATAGTAATTTACCTGCGATAATCGGTAATGCAGTTTTCAATGTAAATCAAGGTGTCACTGAATATAAAGGAGCCGAAGTCATGTTGGACTACACTAAAACTTTCGGGAAGATTGAATTCAGTTTATTTGGTAACCTCACTCTGGCAAAGAGTAATATAGTAAAGTTTAATGATACTCCAGGTATTCCTGATTACCAACTTCAGGTTGGGCATCCTGTAGGAAACATGGGGCTTCTATATCAGGCAATTGGAATCTTCCAGTCACAGGATGAAATAGATAATGCACCCGTTCAACTTTTAGCTGGATCTGTAAAACCCGGAGACATAAGGTATCAGGATATGAACAACGATAATAAGATAAATGCAGATGATAGGATAAGATCAGCCAAAAATGGAATTCCTGAATCTTATTATAGTTTTGGCGCAAAACTTGGCATCTCAGGATTTGATTTAACTGCTTCATTTTCTGGAGTGACAAATGTATTTGTTAATATTAATTCAGTAATTAATAATGGTACTTCAAACTCTGGGTATATAAATCAATTTAGTGTTGACAGGTGGACTCCTGCAACAGCAGCAACTTCACAATGGCCAAGAATATTAATATCTGACCGGGGAAATAATACTGCTGCATCTACATTCTGGATTAGGTCAGGAGACTATCTCCGCCTGAAGAATGTTGAACTGGGTTATACTTTGCCAACCAAAGTCGCTGATAGGTTAAAGATTGGAAGTCTTAGAGTTTTTATAAGTGGTTACAATTTGCTAACATTTTCAAATCTAAATAATTTGAAAGTTGATCCTGAGATATTGAGTGCGGGTTATGGTAGCTCATATCCATATCTGGTTTCATTTTCTGCTGGCATTAATTTAAAGTTTTAATCCTGTATTAATCTCTTAAAATTATATTATATGAAAAGCAATATTATAAAAATCTTATTAGTCGCTCTGTTTCTTTTTTCACTGTTAGGGTGCAAGAAGGATATTCAAGACGGAGTCTGGCATACAGATTATCTTTCTCCATATATGTACTCGAATGATGGTATAATTTCAATGCTGAATAACTGCTACGGGTTTTTAACAGCTTCATCTGTCGGATTTAGTCGTGACGGGGACGGTGGCCTGCTAGCATCAGCCAGTGATGAAGCAGTCAACTCTAATCTTAACTCAAGTATCAATATTCTTATAAATGGTGCATGGAGCCCATTACTTACGTTTAATACTGTTTATTCCGAATGCTATAGGGGTATTCGAGCATCTTATAAATTTGTCAGCATTGTTGACTCTTCCAGAATT